>CAYTPY010000032.1:0-21902 GCA_964439725.1 uncultured Erythrobacter sp.
GATGGAGAAATTGCGGATGCGGCGAAGCTCAGTCATCCGCCGCCCTTAGCCGCGCGCTCGGGCGCTGTCAGCAGTCCCTAAGCGCCAGGCGTAGTCGCCGGCATCTCAGGCTGCTCGTTACCCGGCTTGCTGGAGCAAGGGCGGGCGAGCGAGCGGCTTCTTGCCGGTTATCGGCGTGACCGGCCCTCCGCCGCTTGCGGTCACCGGCTCCGCGAACTCGACCCCGATGCGGTCCTCCTCGCACCAGCGCGTAATCGCCTCGACGACTTGGCCGTCGGGAATCTGAAGCTTGAAGGTCGTACCGACGGGCACGTTCCACAGGCCCTCGATCTGCGCACCGCTGGCGGAGAGATTGCGGATCGTCCCGTAATAACGCTGGCCCTCGTGATCGAGCATGACCTTGCGCAACATCGATCGGCGGGCCTTGCGCGCGGAGCGCGGCCCCTGCGCCACCACGCCGAGGTCCGACTTGAGTCGCTCCGCTGCCATCTCCGGCGACAAGGCGCGCTCGTAGATGAAGCCTTGGACGTGACTGCAGCCGTGCATGCGAACGAGTTCGAGCTCGTCGAGCGTCTCCACTCCTTCCGCGGTCGTGTCCATGCCCAGCGACTGCGCCAGGCTCGTGATGGAAGCGATGATGGCGCCATTGCGGCTATTCGGCTCTGTCGCGCCGCGCACGAAGCTGCGGTCGATCTTGATTTTGTCGAACGGTGCCTTCTTCAGGTAGCCGAGCGACGAATAGCCGGTCCCGAAATCATCGAGGGCAAGGCGTACCCCAATGCCCTTGAGCGTCGCGAACATCGCTTCCGTTCCGGCATCGTCGTTGAGGAACACACTTTCAGTGATCTCTAGCTCAAGCCGGCCGGGACTGACGCCCGCCCGGGCGATGGCGCTGGTCACGATGCCCGGCAGTTGCGGATTGGCGAACTGCAGCGGGGACACATTCACCGCGACCCGCACCTCCTCAGGCCATTGGGCGAGGTCGTGACAGGCCGTGCGCAGCGCCCATTCGCCGATTTGCGCGATGAGTCCGGTATCTTCCGCCGCTTCCACGAACTGGTCGGGCGGAATCCAGCCCTTCTCCGGATGGTTCCAGCGCAGCAGGGCCTCGAATCCGGCGATTCTCTCGCTCGCCGTGCAAACGAACGGCTGATAGTAGAGCTGCAATTGTCCCTCGGCGATTGCATCGCGCAAATCGCCTTCCATTCGAACCCGCGCCTCGGCCCGGGCATGCAAGTCCTCGGCATAGAAGTGGAAGCGCCCGCGACCCGAATCCTTAGCGGCGTAAAGCGCCAGGTCGGCGTTGCGGATCAACTCCTCGCTCGCCGTGCCGTCATCCGGAGAGAGTGCGATACCCACCGACGCTCCGATGATGACTCGCTGCCCTTCGATGGAATAAGGTTGAGACAGATTGGCGATGACCTCGGATGCAAGTTGGCCGATCTCCTTGCGGTCGAGCCGGCCGGGAAGGATGACTTCGAACTCGTCGCCACCCCGTCGGCCGACTTTCCCGACTTGGCCGGCCGTTCGCTCAAGCCGCTGCGCCACTTGCTTGAGCAAAGCGTCTCCAGCTGGATGACCCATCGTATCGTTGACTTGCTTGAAGCGGTCGAGGTCCAACAACAGGACCGCACAAGTACGGTCAAGTTCGTGCGGGCATTCGAGGATTTTCTCCAGCGCTTGCGACATCTGGAAACGGTTGGCCAGGCCGGTGAGCGAATCAAAGCGGGCGAGACGCGAAGCTTGCTCTTCGCTACGTTTCTTCTCCGTCAGATCGGTACCGGAGCCTCGAAAGCCCACAAAGTTTCCGAAGTCATCGTAGATCGGACGTCCGCTGACCGACCACCAGCGTTTTTCCCCTGGAATAGCTGCCCGCATCGGTAGCTCCTGGAAGCCCGAGCGCGCCGTGAAGTGGAACAATAGCGACCGTTCGCTTTCTTTCCCGCTGTCGACCAGGTCGAAGAGCTCGGTCAGGGGCTCTCCGATCATCGCGTCCGATGACCGACCAAGCGCCTCGGCCACCGGCGCTGAGATGTAGGTCAACAACCCACGGCGGTCCGTTTCCCAGAACCAGCCTTGGCGGGTTTCCTCATAGTCAGCGAGGATGTCACGTGCGCGGGTTTGTACGCGCTCGCGGGCGCGGCGGCGCTGCTCTTCCAGCCTATGCTCCTGGTATTGTTCGCGGCTGACGAGGATCGCAACGGCGAGCGCAATGAGCATGGTGACAGCACCGGCCAGGGACTCGTGAGCCACCACTGCGGCGGACCAAACCGCAATCTGCGCAGCAAAGATGACGCCGGGCTGATTACGCAGATAGGCCGCGGCGACGCCGGCCACGCACAGCAGGATCGCGATCGCAACATCCGAAGGCAATCCGCCAGTTGCCTGCCAGCGGTTCACTCCAAAGCCGAATAGAAACAGCGGGAGAACGACCACGGCAGCCGTAATCGCCAATCGGCCTTGTATGCCGCTACGTGCCAAAAAAGCATGCGCTGGCCCGACGAGAGCAACCCCGATCACGGCAAACAGCAGCATGCCGGAGATAATCAGATTTGGCGCAGTGCGCGTTGCCACCAGCGCACTAGCAAGCGCAGCGACCATCGTCAGAATCAGGTAAGGCCATCGTGGAGGGAGCCAGTTCTGAGCTGTGTTTGTACCCACCTGCACGGCAGTTGCGCGGTCCGACGCGGCCCGGCGCCGCGGACCGCGGCGCTTGTCTTGGATCGGCGGCGCCACCTCGTGTCCCGACGCTACGATGTCAGCCGGCGAGCTCGTCGAATGGCCGAGTTGCGTACGCATCGGTTCAGACGTCGGGGTCGAGCCATTTCGGAACATGGTAGCCTACTGACCCGCCAGCTTTGAAAATCCGTTAAGTCCGACGCCTATTTTCGTCGTCGCGAGTTGCCGGCGGAGAGGCCCGCGCTAAGGTTGGCCGCTACAGAGGCAGCGGCGAGGCAGTGCATGCGGCATATCGCGATCATCGGATCAGGTCCTGCGGGTTATTATACAGCAGAAGCGGCGCAGAAAGCACTCGCCAACGAAGTTCGAATCGATGTGTTCGATGCCCTGCCCGTGCCCTTCGGCCTCATCCGTTCCGGAGTGGCGCCTGACCACCAGTCGATCAAGGCAGTCGCGAACCGTTATGAGAAAGTCGCGCTGAGCGAGAACGTCCGCTTCGTCGGGAATGTCAGGATCGGCACCGATGTCTCGGTCGCTGAGTTGCAGAAACATTATGACGCAATCGTTCTCGCGACCGGCGCACCGAATGATCGCGCTCTCGATATTCCGGGCGAGAACCTAAATAATGTGTTCGGCAGCGCTGCGTTCGTGGGATGGTACAACGGCCATCCGCAGTTCGCGGATTTGAATCCCGACCTGTCGGGCAAGACCGCCGTGATCATCGGCATGGGCAACGTAGCGCTCGACGTAGCTCGCATCCTGTCCAAAACACGCGCCGAATTCATCGGCAGCGACATCGTCGGCCACGCCTTGGACGCCCTAGAAGCGTCGAAGCTCGAACGGATCATGATCCTTGGGCGGCGTGGACCGCATCAGATCATGATGACGCCGAAGGAACTCGGCGAACTGGCTCAACTTGACCGCGCAGCGCCCCAAGTTGACGCAGTGGACCTGCCGCCCGTTGATGACGACGCTGCGCTCGAGCCCGGGCTCAGGAAGTCGGTGGCTCACCTGCGGTCCTTTGCAGCCCCCCCTGCCCGCGGCCTGTCCGACAAGTCGATTAGCATCGAGTTCGTCTTCTTAGTCTCGCCAAGATCTCTGATCGGGAAAGGCACGGTGGAAGCCATCGAGGTCGAAAGGACGCGCCTGGCCGATGGCCGGGCCGAAGGTACCGGGGAGACCATGGTCCTTTCGGCGGATCTGGTCGTCAGTTGCATCGGGTACCGAACCTCACCGATACCCGGCGTACCTTTTGACGAACGCGGCGGCCGTTTTGCCAACGAGGAAGGCCGCATTTTGCCTGGGCTCTACTGTGTTGGCTGGGCGCGCCGCGGCCCATCGGGAACGATCGGCACCAATCGGCCCGACGGCTACAGCGTGGTCGAAAAAATTGCTGAAGACTTAGAGAGCGGGGCTCTGGGCCAAGCCGGCAAGCAAGGTCGCGCTGCGTTCGATGCACTGGCTGCGGAGCGGAACCTCGACATCGTCACTTTCAAGGACTGGAAGAAGATTGAGGAAGCCGAGACAAGAGCCGCCCGTGAAGGCGCACCGCGCGAGAAGTTCGTCGATATAGAAGCGATGATTAAAGCGCGGGAGTGACTTGCCCCCTCGGTAGATAGCCAGAGGCGCATCTCGTCCCGGCGAAGCGAGCGCAACTGGCTCCGATCGCTCGCGCACCAAGGCTTGAGCGGGACTTACACTCGCATCGGCATCAGCACGTAGAGCGCTGGACTCTTATCGTCCTGGCGGATCAGCGTTGGCGCCCCGGGATCGGCCAAGTGCAGTTCTACCGTGTCGCCGTCGATCTGATGGAGGATATCCTTCAGGTAATTGGCGTTGAAGCCAATCTCGAGAGCATCGGAGCGATAGTCTGCCGGAACTTCTTCCGCCGCCGTGCCATTGTCGGGGCTGGTTACCGACAGCGTGACCTTGTCCGCTTCGAGCCCCATTTTGACTGCGCGGGTCTTTTCGGTCGCAATCGTCGCCACCCGGTCGACGCCTTCGTAGAAGCTCCTCGGATCGAGCTTCAGCAGCTTGTCGTTACCCGTCGGGATCACCCGTGAATAATCTGGGAAGGTGCCATCGATCAATTTGCTGGTTAGCACGACCCCGCCCTCGCCGCCGAGCGCGAAGCGAATCTTGCTGGCTGAAAGATCGATCTCGACGTTTCCGTCGAGCGCCTCTTCCAGCAGTTTGCGCAGCTCGCCCACCGCCTTCCGCGGCACGATCACGTCCGGCATGCCTTCGGCGCCTTCCGGCCGCGACAAGGTAAAACGAGCCAGGCGGTGGCCGTCGGTAGCCGCCGCCTTCAACTCGCCGTCCGTCACATGCAGGAAAATGCCATTGAGGTAGTAACGCGTCTCTTCGGTCGAAATCGCGAACCGGGTGCGATCGATCAGTTCGGCCAGGAGGCGCGCCGGTAGCTCGAAGCTGGTCGGCAGATCCCCTTCCACAATGACCGGGAAGTCGTCGCGGGGCAGAGTCGGCAACTGGAATCGGCTGCGCCCGGCCTTAACCGTCATGCGGTTGTCGGCAGTCTCCAGGCTGACCTGGCTGCCGTCAGGCAGCTTCCGTGCAATGTCGAACAGCAGGTGAGCCGAAACGGTGATGGCGCCCGGCGTCTCTACCGAGGCCGCATCGAGGCTCTCGACGACCTGCAGGTCCAAGTCGGTGGCCATGATCCGCACGCGACCGTCCGCAGACGCTTCGATCAACACATTCGAGAGGATCGGGATCGTATTTCGCCGCTCCACTACCGATTGAACGTGGGAAAGGCAGCGCAGCAGTTTCGCGCGTTCGATGGTGGCTTTCATCAGAACTCAGACCCCCTTGAGCGCCAGCGACCGGAATCGCTCGCAAGCGCCGGAATATGTCGGCTTATCCTTAGCGGGGCATGGCGGAGCGGCAAGCCGGAACGGGCGGGGACGGCGATTGGCTGGGGAAAAACTCAGGCAAACATCGCCATCCCGCCGTTCACGTGCAGGGTCTGTCCGCTGATATAGCCAGCTTCTTTGGAAGCCAGGAAGACCACGGCCGAGCCGATGTCCTCGCCTTCGCCCATCCGGCCCATCGGAATGCGCTGATTCAGCGCCTCCTTCTGCGCATCGGGCAACACGTCCGTCATAGCGGTGCGAATAAAGCCGGGCGCAACGCAGTTGGCGGTGATGCCGCGGCTCGCGACTTCCTGGGCATAGCTCTTGGTCATGCCCACCAGCCCCGCCTTCGCGGCCGCATAGTTCACCTGCCCCGGATTGCCCGTGGCGCCGACCACACTGGTGATGTTGATGATGCGGCCAAAGCGAGCCTTCATCATTGGCTTGGCAGCCGCGCGCATCAACCGGAACCCGCCTTCCAGGTTGATATGGATCACTTGTTGCCATTCCTCGTCCTTCATTCGCATCGCGAGATTATCGCGCGTGATGCCGGCGTTGTTGACCAGGATGTCGAGCTGGCCAAACGTGTCGAGGGTGGCCGGAACCAGTTCTTCGACTTGTGCCGTCTCCGACAAGTCGCAGGTGATCTCGACATGGTCGTGGCCGAATTCCGCGTTGAGCTCGTCACGGAACGCGCGCAGCTTGGCGCTGTTAGAGCCCGATAGCGCCAGCCTGGCGCCCTGACGCGCCAAACAGCGGGCGATCGACGAGCCGATGCCGCCGCTTGCCCCAGTTACGAGAGCGGTCATTCCGGTCAGGTCGAACATGTTCACAGCTCCTTCGCCAAGGCTTCGATGTCGGCCATCGTTACGACGCTCGTCACGGTCACGTCCCGGACCGTGCGCCCAATCATCGGGCCGAGCACCTTGCCGCCCAGCTCCACATAACGCGAGACGCCCGCGTCTTTCATCGCGATGACGCTTTCCCGCCAGCGGACTCGCCCGGTGACTTGGCGCACTAGCAGGTCTTGTTCTGTCTGCGGATCGCCGACGAGCGCAGCCGTCACATTGGCGTAGAGCGGCAGACGCATCGCAACTGGCGGCGTTTCCTGCAGCGCTTCGCGCATTGCATCGGCAGCGGACTGCATCAAACTGCAGTGAAACGGCGCAGAAACGGGCAGCAGAACACCGCGCTTGATGCCGTGTTCCTTGACCAGCGCCACCGCCCGCTCGATGGCGCCGCGGTGGCCGGAGAGAACGACCTGGCCCGGATCGTTGTCGTTCGCGACTTCGCAAACTTCCCCCTGGGCGGCCGTTTCGGCCAGCGCCGTGGCTTTCGCCAGGTCGGCGCCGAGAAGCGCGCACATGGCTCCCACGCCCACCGGCACCGCCGCCTGCATCGCCTGTCCGCGCAGCTTGAGCAGCCGCGCCGTGTCCCCCAGCGAGAATGAACCTACTGCGCAAAGCGCCGTGTATTCGCCCAGCGAGTGGCCGGCGACGCACTCCCCCCTTTCGGCAAGCGACAGGCCGGCTTCCTTCTCGAGCACGCGCAGCACTGCAATGGCGTGAGCCATGATCGCGGGCTGAGCGTTTTCGGTCAGCGTCAGCTCTTCCTCCGGGCCCTCGCGCATGATGCGCGACAGGTTCTGGCCCAGCGCTTCGTCGACTTCCTCGAACACCTCGCGCGCGGCGGCGCTGGCTTCGGCAAGTTCGGCACCCATGCCGACCTTTTGGCTACCTTGGCCCGGGAATACGAATGCGGTCATCGCGAACTCCTTGATCGAGGCGCGGTTATGAGCGGGCGGGCGTTCGGGCAAGGCCGAACGGCACAATCTTGTTGGCCGCGTCATGCCCAATGTCGGCGGTGCCGAGGAACGGAATGCCCGCGCGTTCACACCAGTCGCGCGCGATGTCCTCTGCCCCGCACCCGAACGGACGATCGTTTTCGGGCACGTCGCTCACTCGTCCTAGGCGGATGCCAGCAATCCCGTGCAGATGCTGCGTCACGTGGAAGAACAGGCGATCCACGGCGTAGAGATGTTCGGCCACTTCCTCCACCATCACCTCGTGCCCTCCAAGCTTGGGCATCAGCTCGGTGCCGCACAGCATAGCCAAGGTCATGAGATTGAAGGCTGCGGAAGGCGTCTCGTCGAGCGAAGGCTCCAGGCCGGTTGCCTCACCCGCCAGCCAGGCGAGCGAGCGCCTGATCGCCTCGTCACCACCTTGGCGACGGATGTCGACCGGCATCGGCCCGTGAACGGGATGGCCGATCCCGTCCCGGTACAGCGCCGCGAGCAAGTAGCCGCCGTCCGAATAACCGAGGAAGGTCTTGTTCCGAGCCTCTTCGCTCATCGACTGGACCGCGCGCGCGGCGATCCGGTTTGCGCCGTATCCGCCCTTGGCGAACCACAGGGCATCGAACGCCGGATCGTTCGCGCACTCGAGCAATGCGGCGAGGCGGATCTCGTCGCTCCCCGCGAAGTGCCCTTCCTGCACGAAGCACTGCGGGTGGAACTGCAACGTCAGCTCGGGGAACTCAGCAGCGGCCAAGGCTGCGACCCGCCCGGCAACGTCGCGGGTAATCGGCGTCGAAGGCGCGCAAATAGCGATACGGCTCATGCGTCGTGGCACGCTCGTCCTTCGACAGGCTAACCCGGAGCGGAGAGATGCCCCGCCCCTTCCAGCGGATGCTGCTCCTCCCCCCGTTCGTCCTGAGCCTGTCGAAGGACGAACGGGCGCACCATGGTTGCCAAGGCGCGGGCGAAGCAATAGCCACTCGCGCCGATGACCTCCACCCCCGTCGATCTCACCTCGAACCCCTGGTTCTTCTGCGGCATCGGCGGCTCTGGAATGCTGCCGCTGGCGACGATCCTGCGCGGCCTGGGCGCCGAGGTCGCAGGCTCCGACCGCAGCTTCGATCAGGGCCGCACGCCCGAGAAACGCGCCTGGCTCCAAGCCCAGGGGTTTCACCTGTTCCCGCAGGATGGCAGCGGAGTGGTCAGCGCCCGGCAGACGCTTGTCGCTTCCGCCGCGATCGAGAGCACCGTTCCCGAAGTCGTGCGCGCCACCGCACTCGGATGTCCGCGCATGTCCCGGGCCGAACTGCTGGCCGCGCTGTTCAACGCCGCTCCGACGGGGATTGCCGTCGGCGGTACCAGCGGCAAGTCCACCGTCACCGGAATGCTCGGCTGGATCATGCATCAGGCAGGCCGCGAGCCGACGATCATGAACGGCGCGGTGATGAAGAACTTCGCTGCGGACGACGCGCCGTTCGCCAGCGCCCGCGTCGGCCAGGGCGGAGTGTTCGTGTCGGAAGTCGATGAGAGCGACGGGTCGATCGCCTTGTACCGCCCCGCCGTTTCGGTTCTGCTCAACGTCAGCCTCGACCACAAAGGCATGGACGAACTGCGCGTGCTGTTCGGCGATTTCCTTGCCGCCGCTCCATTTGCCGCGGTGAACTTGGACGATCCTGAAAGCGCCGCTCTCGCCCGCCGCGCGGGTCAGGTGATCGGCTTCGGGATCGAATCCACCGGTGCCCGGATATCAGTCGGCGAATGGGTGGAGAGCCCCGCCAGTCTCTCAGCAACAATCCTCGACCGCATAGACGGCTCTTCGCACCAACTGACGCTGAGGATGCCCGGCCGGCACAACCTCGCCAATGCACTGGCGGCGATCGCCGGAGCGGCGGCGGCGGGCGTGTCGGTCGCCGACGCAGTTGCCGCGCTGGGAAGCTTCGCCGGCCTCGCCCGCCGCTTCGACATCATCGGCACCAGCCCCTCGGGCATCACCGTGATCGACGACTTCGGCCACAACCCGGAGAAATGCCGCGCCACGCTGCGAACGCTGAAGCGGCACCCCGGCCGCGTCATCGCCTTCTTCCAGCCCCACGGCTACGGTCCGCTGCGGCAGATGGGGCACGAACTCGCCGAGACATTCGCCCGGGAGCTGGGCCCGGACGACATCACGATCCTGTGCGATCCGGTCTATTTCGGCGGCACGGTCGACCGCTCCGAAGGAAGCGAGCGGATCGTCCGTTTGATCCAGGAGGCGGGCGGCTCCGCCGAGCACATCGCCAGCCGCGAAGCATGCGGCGAAAGGATCGTGAAGATCGGCGAGCCGGGTGACCGCATCGTCGTCATGGGCGCGCGCGACGACACGCTGACGGCGTTCGCCCGCGACATCCTCGCGCGGCTGCCTTAGTCGTCGAGCTCTTCGAACGGATCGCCGAGGTCCATCGAAGGCCGCCCCTGTTCGTCAGCGCCGTCGCGGTTGTTCTCCTGGCAGACGTACTCGCGCATCTCCCAGTCGGGCTGCAGCGTGTAGTTCTGCACCATCACGTACGGTTCGGCGAACAAGGCAGGATCGGTGACCGTGATCTCGTCGACCAGCCGGTCCGGCGCGACGCGCGTTATGCGCTCCTGAAACCGTGTCGTGGGCGTCGCGTGCAAGCCGGGGAGGATGCTCACCATCGGGCTCATGCCGACCGTATCGACCACCAGCGTATCCCCTTCCCAACGGCCGACCGAGTGGCCGTTGAAGAACGGGTCCGGATCCTCGGGCAGCGCCCGCCCGTCGACATAGATGCGGCGCACCTGGCTGTACGTCTCGATGAGGATGTTTACCCGGCCCGGCGAATAGACGAACTCGAGCGGATAGGGCAGCCGCATGATGCCGGGCATGCCGTTGGGCACGCAATTGGCGGCCTGGGTCTGCAGGTTCTCGCCGCGGGCCTTGCCCGCCTCGAATGCATCGACGAGCGCCTGCGCCTGCGGCGTCAGCTTCGGCGGCGTAGCCGTCGTTCGCGAGGCTGCCGAAACGCCGGGCGACCACACCCCGCTCCAGTCCGGCCATTGCATGACTTCCGCGTAGTCTGCCGCACGGCCGACTTCCTGGGCACCAGCGGCGCCACCCAAACCCGACATGACGAGCAGTGCCGGCAGGCAAAGCCGCATCCCGCGCACCAACGTTGTTGTTCTCAATGCCATCCTCTCATCCGCACTGCCCGGCGCGTCAGCGTTTACCGCATGCGCTCGCGGTCGGACGTAAGGCTAGCAGCCGCCCGCCCTCGAACAAGAGGACTCAGATCGCCGCGCCGGCACTTGCTGCCAGTGCGACGGCGGGAAGGAAGCCGAGCAGCGTCGCCAGGGCAAAGCTGCGCGTGCGGATCGCCGACAGGGCGCTGGAAGCTGTGACGAGCAGATGGGGAGCTCCTATCAGCCGCAAGCCGAGCAAATAGACGAACCCACGCTTCGCGATCGCCTCGTCGAACCGCTGCAAGCGATGGCCCCACCGTTTGCGCGTCCACGCCCCGAGCCAGACGCGCGTGACGAGGAACAGGGCCTGGCTGCCCAGCATCGCGCCGGCCACGACGACGGCCATCCCGGTCCAACCTCCCAGCAGCGCGCCCGAAGTGAACGAGATCGGCACCAGCACCCCAGGTACGCCAAACGCGATCAGGCCGGCAGTCAGCGCGAGGAAGACCGCTCCCAGCAGGATTTCGCTCGCGACGAGCGAGGTCAGGAAGGGTAAGTGATCGAAGATCCAGCCGGCATCCACGTAGCGATAGAGCATCAGGCGCCGCGTGGTTCCCGCCGGCTGCGGCGGCCCGTGCCGGTGTCGCGAAGAAGAAGCCAGTCAAACTGCATAGAGCGGCGGCGAAGTGGTGAACGGACAGCGCCCCGGCTCGGCCGCTTCGATAACCGGCCCGTTATCGCGCTCGAAGGTACCGTCCATTGCCCGGCCGATCGCCAGCGCGGCCCACCGGATCGCTGCAGGCAGCCCGTGGGGCACTGCCGGACTGGCGAGCGGCTGAGCGGCAGCCGGAGCATGTCGCAACAGTGCCAGGAGTGCCTGCTCGTCGCGCGAGAGCCGGTGCGCGCAGCAGCATTCCGGAACGAGCGGCCGTCCCAGGTGTGCCTCGACGAGGTCGAACATGCTGGCGCAGGCCGCCGTGAGCTCCGGAGAGGCGGCGAACATCTCGAGCGAGTCCTCCATGTGCGGGAGCGGATTTTCGCCCGCCGCCCGGGCGGCCGCCCACAGACGGAACATTCTCACGAACACGAACATTCCTGTCGATGGCGGCATCTCGAACCCCTTTCGCAAACATGTTATTGCGACGCATTCGCATATGTAAAGTTCCGACTGGCCTGCCGTTCGACTTTTCCGACGAACTGCGTTGACCCTCTTATGGATTGCCAAAGGGGAGCCCGCTTCTCACCCGGCGGCGGGGACGGTGGTCCGCTTGCATTCGCCCGCCAAATCTGTATGTGCGCCGCTTCCGCGCGTCCTCTCGCCTGCGAAAGCCAGCGTGGAAATCGTTGAAGAAAGCCGGAGGGGCCCCGCGATCCGCGCGGACAAGCCAGCGATCGGCATGGAAGTGAAAGGAACGCGCGCATGCCGCTTTACGAGCATGTTTTTCTCGCGCGCCAGGATCTGAGCCAGGCTCAGGTCGACGCGCTAGCTGCCGCCGCGACGGAAATCGTCGAGAGCAATGGCGGCAAGGTCTCCAAGACTGAAACTTGGGGCCTCAAGAGCCTCGCTTACAAGATCGACCGCAACCGCAAGGCGCACTTCGTGCTGCTGAACATCGAGTGCCCGGGCAACGTGGTTGCCGAACTTGAGCGGCAGAACCGCATCAACGAGGACGTGATCCGCTGGCTCACGATCGCTGTTGAGAAGCACGAGGAAGGTCCATCCGCGCAGATGCGCAAGAACGAGCGGGACCGCAAGCGCCGCTCCGAACGTGAGGAGCGCTTCTGATGGCCCGTCCGTTTTTCCGCCGCCGTAAGTCCTGCCCGTTCTCGGCCAAGGACGCTCCGGTCATCGACTACAAGGACATCCGCTTACTGCAGGGCTTCATGTCCGAGCGCGGCAAGATCGTCCCGAGCCGCATCACCGCCGTTTCTGGCAAGAAGCAGCGTGAACTCGCCAAGGCGATCAAACGCGCTCGCCACCTGGGCCTGCTGCCCTACATCGTGAAGTAAGGAGCAGATTCATGGAACTCATCCTGCTCGAACGCATCGAGAAGCTCGGCTCAATCGGCGACGTGGTCACCGTTAAGGACGGCTACGCTCGCAACTTCCTGCTGCCGAACAAGAAGGCGCTGCGCGCCAACGAAGCCAACCGCAAGGTCTTCGAAGCGAACCGCGAGCGGCTCGAGGCGGAGAACGCCGAGCGCCGTGCCGAGGCTGCCAAGGCCGGTGAGAAGGTGGATGGTGCCGAACTGGTGCTGATCCGCGCTTCGTCGAACTCCGGCCAGCTTTATGGCTCGGTCAACGTTCGCGACATCGCCGATGGCCTCAAGGCCCAAGGCTACGACGTCAATAAGTCGCAGATCATCCTCGAGCGACCGATCAAGACCATCGGCATGTTCGACGTGCGCGTCGCACTTCACCCTGAAGTGGACGTGATGGTGAAGGCTAACGTCGCTCGCTCGGACGATGAAGCCGAGCTGCAACGCCAGGGCATCGATGTCATCGGCCAGACGGCCGAGGAACAGCGCGGGGAGAGCGAAGGCTTCACCGAAGCGTTCGACCCCCACGCGGAGCCGGGCGAACTGCCGCCGGCTGACGACGAAGAGACCGCCGAAGGCTAAGCGCCACGCCAAATAGAACCAAAAAAGGGCGCGGTCCGTCGGGACCGCGTCCTTTTTCATTTTCGGCACTCTTCTTTCGATCGGGAGTTGGTGACCTCGAGGAACTTGCATGAACGGCGTCATCGTGGGGGTGGATTCGTCCACTCAATCCTGCAAAGTCTTGGTTCTAGATGTCACGACCGGCGCGACCGTGGCGTCCGGACTCGCTCTGCACCCTCCGGGCACCGAAATCGATCCAATGCTCTGGTTGGAAGCGCTGCAAACCGCTTGGGCTGCCGCCGGAGTGGCGGATCGCAACGACGTGCTGGGTGTCGGAATCTCCGCTCAGCAACATGGTTTGGTGGCGCTCGATCGGAATGACCAACCCGTCCACGCGGCCTTGCTGTGGAATGATCTTCGGAGCGCGGAACAAGCCGCGCAAATGGTGCGAGACATAGGCGTCGAAGGTTGGATGGATGCCGTCAACGTCATGCCCGTCCCGGCCATCACGCTTACGAAGCTCGCGTGGATGCGCCAACACCGCCCGGAAGTGGCCGCCCGCGTTCGCCGCGTGATGCTCCCTCACGACTGGCTAGTGATGCAACTGACAGGGAGCTTCGTCACTGATCGATCCGACGCATCGGGCACCGGCTATTTCAACGCGACCACCAACGGCTACCGCACCGACCTTCTCGAGCATTATTTCGGCGCCGTTCCGGAGTTGCCTGTCGTGCTTGAGCCGGCCGCCGTAGCCGGGCGGTTGTTGCCCCAATGGGGCTTGAGCGCCGGGGCTCCGGTGTCTGCAGGAACAGGTGACAACGCGGGAAGTGCTCTTGGGTTGGAAATGGAACCCGGTGACTTGGCCGTCTCGGTGGGGACTTCGGGCACCGTCTTCGCGCGTGCTGCGCACCCAGTGATCGACCCTTCTGGGCTCACTTGCGGCTTTGCCGATGCCACCGGCGCGCACCTCCCGCTCCTCTGCACGCTGAACGCCGCCCGCGTTCTCGACTCCACCGCCGATCTGTTAGGGGTCGATCTTGCCCAGTTCGACACGCTCGCGCTGTCGGGTGCAGCCGATGCGGGCGGATTAACGATGCTCCCGTACTTTGATGGCGAACGTACGCCCAACCTGCCTCACGCGGCAGGCCAACTACACGGCCTTAGGCGCGGCTTATTCTCACCGGCAAACCTCGCGCGTTCGGCAGTCCTTGCCATTGCCAACGCGCTTGCGGACTGCCTCGACATTCTGCGTGGGCTGGACGTGCCGATAGAGCGCGTCTTGTTGACCGGCGGGGGCGCGAAGTCCGCGGCTCTACGCGCGGTCTTGCCGGATACCTTCGGAATGCCGCTGACAGTTCCGGAGGTACGCGAGTACGTGGCCATCGGAGCCGCCCGCCAAGCTGCGTGGGCTGCCACAGGGCGCCTCCCCAGTTGGGAGCCGCGGATGGAGATGACATTGGAGACCACCGGATGCCAAGGAGCAGCCGACTATCGGTCCCGCTATGTCGGCTTGCGTGCCGCTCTTATTGCGCGAGCCGACTGACTAGATCCTCGATCGTCGCGCGGGCACCGCGCTGATGGAATGACTCAAGCGCCCGTAGATACGGTTGTGAGAACTCCGCTCGATCAGCCAGATCGCCGAACAACTCTCGATCACGTAAGAACGCAAGCGGATCGTCTCCGAGTTGCCGCATGGCGGCCGCCATTACTCGGTCCTTGCGCTGGTCGACTACTTCGATGGGCTCGCCCTGCTCGTCTCGGCCTTCGGCATACCGCGCCCATGACGCCACGATAGTGGCCGAAATGTCGACTGGTCGCCCCGCGTCCAAATTGTCGCGGATCACAGGCAAAAGCCACTGTGGAATCCGGTCGGAGGATTCCGCACACAGCCGTGTCAGCGTGTCACGTATTGCGGGGTTGGCGAACCGCTCGATGAGCTGGTGTTTATAGACTTCTAGATCGATCCCCGAGACCGGCCGCAAGGTCGGTGTCGCCTCGCGGTTCATGTAAGCCATTAAATAGGCGACGAACGTCGGGTCGTGACAGACCTCGTGGGCGAAGCGGTAGCCGGCCAGATAACCGGGATAGCACAGCGCTTGATGACTGGCGTTCAAAAGCCGCAGCTTCATCATCTCGTAGGGGGCGACGTCAGGGACGATCTGCACTCCGACGCGCTCGAGTGGAGGCCTGTCGCCGACAAAGCGATCTTCAAGCACCCACTGCGTGAACGGCTCGCAAACGACTGGCCATCGATCGTCCAGTCCGTGCTGCTCTACAAGCAGACGGCGATCGTCGTCTGAAGTCACGGGCGTAATCCGGTCTACCATGCTATTGGGGAAAGGCACGTTCTGGGCGATCCAGTCGGCCAATCCGGGGTCGCGCAACTTAGCGAATGCAGTGAACTGACGCAGTGCGACGTCGCCGTTGCCTTGAATGTTATCGCACGACATGATCGTAAACGGCAGCAGTCCCCGTGCTCGACGGCGAGCTAGCGCCTCGACCACCAGACCGAACACAGAACGAGGAGCGTCCGGGTGTTCGATGTCATGCACCACCTCAACCTTGTCGGCATCAAAAGCTCCGGTCGTTTGATGGAAGTTATATCCTCCTTCGGTGATTGTCAGCGATACGATCCGCACCGATGGATCCGTCAGCCGCTCGACGGCAAACGCAGGGTCGGCAGGAGCATGGACGAAATCCGCGATCGATCCGATGACGCGCGCGCCGGTCGAGCCATCGGGGTGCTTGACGACCAGCGTGTAGAGGTAGTCCTGCGCGCGCAGGACATCGCGCATCCTCGCGTCCGCCGGCATCACTCCCATTCCGCATATGCTCCAGTCGGGCGCAGTGCCCGAATTCATTAGTTGATCGAGGTACATCGCTTGGTGCGCCCGATGAAAACCGCCGACGCCGAAATGAACGATGCCTACCGTCAGCTTGGCACGATCGTACTGCGGAACCGGGACAGCGATCTTTCTCAGCGCACTCGCCGAGAGCGGTACTGGTGAACGAATCTCTTCGTGCATTTCGCCCTGTCCTCCGCATCGCGGCGCGTTTACTCACGAGCAACGCGGTACCGAACGAAAGGTCCACTCGATCGCCAATCAAAAGCCGGCTTGACGATCAGTCGCGCTCAGCCGCGGCGTTGCTGACCGAAGGACGGGCTTCACATAGGCAGGACGGCAGGCCAAGACCTCTGCATGTCTGTCTCCTCCCCCTTCCTACCTCCGCCTCCCCACCATCTGCTGCAAGGCGCCGCGCTGTTCCTCGATTTCGACGGAACTCTTGTCGAGCTTGCTCCGACGCCTGACGCGGTGAGGGTTCACGACCGCCTTATAAATCTGCTGTCGTTGCTGTCGGAGCGGCTCCAAGGTCGCTTGGTCATCATCAGCGGGCGTCCGGTCGCTGGCATTCGGGAGTTTTTACCCCTGCGCCTCGCAGCTGTGGGCAGCCATGGCATGGAATTTGGCGCTGCCGACGGTGCAATCGAGGTTCCGGACCGACCGGCCGCGCTCGACGACACCCTAGCGGCCATGACTGAGCTCTCGGAGCGAACCCCTGGCACTCTTGTGGAGGACAAACCGCTCGGCGCGGTGCTGCACTACCGGCTTGCGCCGGAGGCAGAGGCAGCCTGCATGGAACTTGCCACCGCCCTCGCCAATGAGCATGGTCTCCACGTCGAACGCGGCAAGATGATGGTCGAGGTGCGGGCCCCCGGTGGGGACAAAGGCCGCGCGATTGAACGTTTGATGCGGGAACCGGAACTACGGGACGCGCGTCCCATCTTCATGGGTGACGACTTCACGGATGAGCCGGGCTTTGCGGCTGCTGCCCGGCTTGGCGGCGCAGGCGTACTCGTTGGCCCGCCTCGCTCGACTGAAGCCACCTACCATCTCGAGGGGGTAGCGCAGACTCTGGCCTGGCTCGAAACCGCCGCCGCGGAGATCGAATGACCTCGCTGGATCTGTGGCCGATCGGCAACCGCCAGGTCAGCGCTTTGATCGATACGCAGGGGCGGATGGTGTGGGCCTGTGTTCCGCGGGTCGACGGCGACCCGATGTTCTCGGCGTTGTTAGGAGGTGACGAGCCGCGAACGGGCTTCTGGTCGATCGAACTGGAAGGCGGGACGTCGGTTGAGCAAAGCTACGTCCGCAATACCCCGATACTGGTTACTCGCCACCGCGACGATGCAGGTAACGCGATCGAAGTTATCGACTTCTGCCCCTATTTCAAGCGCCTTGATCGGACTTACAGGCCGGTTGCTTTTGCCCGCATCGTGCGGCCGCTTGCCGGCAGTCCGCGTATTCGGGTTCGACTACGCCCCACGTGCGGCTGGGGTGGAGACTGCTCGCGAGTGACGGGCGGGTCCAACCACTTGCGCTATCGGTTCAATGCGCTGACCGTTCGGCTCACTACGGATGCGCCGGTCGGACTGATCGGGGAGGAGCGCGCCTTCCGTCTCGAACAGCCGCTACACTTCTTCCTCGGGCCAGACGAGAGCTTTGCCGCCGAACTCGAGGAATCTCTAGAGGCTATGCTCTCCCGGACGAAGGAGGAATGGACCGGCTGGGTGCGGAGCCTCGCTATTCCCCTCGAATGGCAAGATGTGGTAATACGCGCTGCGATCACCCTCAAGCTGTGCCAGCATGAGGAGACGGGCGCGATCGTGGCGGCGCTGACGACCTCGATCCCCGAACACGCCAACTCGCAGCGCAACTGGGACTACCGCTACTGTTGGATTCGGGACGCCTATTACACGGTCCAGGCGCTTAATCGGCTCGGCGCGCTCGATGTGCTGGAAGGCTACCTCGTCTATTTGCGCAACATCGTCGATGAAGCGCGCGGCGGGCACATCCAGCCGCTCTATGGCGTCCTCGGCGAGGCCTCATTACCCGAAACCACCGCAGAGGCTCTGACGGGATATCGGGGCATGGGCCCTGTTCGCGTCGGCAACCAAGCTTACGAACAAATCCAGCACGACGCTTACGGCCAGATCGTCTTGTGCAACGTGCAAGCCTTCCTTGATCAGCGCTTGTTCCGAATGGCAGGCCGTGAAGATTTCGAAGCGCTGGAACGAGTGGGCGAGCGGGCTTGGCAGAACTACGATCAACCCGATGCCGGGCTGTGGGAACTCCGCACTCGGCAGAGTGTGCATACCTACTCGTCGGCAATGTGCTGGGCGGCCTGCGATCGGCTAGCGAACGCAGCCACCGCGCTCGACCTGCCTGAACGGGCCGAGTTCTGGCAACAACGCGCGGATCACATACGGGCTCACATCGAACGCGCAGCCTGGCGACCGGAGACTAGACGTCTCTCGGCCACTTTCACAGGCGACGATCTCGATGCCAGTGTTCTGCAACTGCTGGACTTGCGTTTTCTTTCGCCCGATGACCCACGCTTTCTCGACACCCTGAACGCAGTTGAAACCGGCCTGAGGCGCGGATCGTTCATGCTGCGCTATGACTCCGAGGACGACTTCGGCCTTCCAGAAACCGCCTTCAACTTCTGCACCTTCTGGTTAATCGAAGCGCTTCATTTCACGGGCCGCAGCGAGGAAGCGCGCGCCCTGTTCGAGGAAATGATCGCCCGGCGCACGCCGGCCGGACTGCTCTCCGAAGACATTGATCCCGTCACCGGCGAGCTCTGGGGCAACTACCCGCAGACCTATTCGTTGGTTGGCTTGATCAATTGCGCCGGCCTGTTGAGCAAGCCTTGGAGTGCCATTCGTTGAGCCGCCTCATCGTCATCTCGAACCGCGTTTCGGCTGCCACTGGCGGAAAGAAGGGGGCGCACGGAGGGCTCGCGGTCGCGCTCTCGGCCGCGCTGCGCGAAATGGGTGGCATCTGGTTCGGCTGGTCGGGAGAGCAGACCGAGGAGTTCACCGGCCAAATCACGATGCAGCGCGAAGGTGGCTTCACGACCGCCACCGTCGACCTCGAAGAGCAGGATATCGAGGAGTATTACAACGGCTACGCCAATCGCACGCTGTGGCCGCTGTTCCACTACCGGATCGATCTTGCGGAGTACGAGCGTGGATATGCCGGCGGCTATCAGCGCACCAACGAGCGCTTTGCCGACACGGTCCGCCCGCTGATCGAAGCGGACGATGCCGTGTGGGTGCAGGACTATCATATGATCCCGCTCGGCGCCGAACTTCGCAAGCGCGGGCTCGGCAACCGCATCGGCTTCTTCCTCCACACGCCCTGGCCGCCGCGCCGTCTGCTGACCACCCTACCCGAAGCCAAGGACCTGGTGGAAACGCTGTTCGCTTACGACGTCATCGGTTTTCACACCGAGGAATGGCTGCAGTCGTTCAGCGACTTCGCCACGCTCGAGATGGGTGCCCATGCCGAAGGTGACTTCCTCCGCTTCGGTGATCGCAGGGTGCGCATGCTGGTCTGCCCAATCGGCATCGACGCGGAAGAATTCCGCACTCTCTCACAAGGTGACACCGCGAGGCAGAACTACGACCAGATGATGCGCAGCGCTAACGGCCGCTCGATGATCGTAGGGGTCGATCGCCTCGACTATTCGAAGGGTCTGGAGGAGCGCTTCCTCGGCTACGAACGGTTCCTTCTCGAACACCCCGAAGAGCGTCGCGGAGTCTTTCTACTCCAGATCGCTCCACCCTCCCGCGCCTCAGTGGATAGCTACCAACGCATCCGCGCGTCGCTCGAGAAACTTTCGGGCCATATCAACGGCGCCCTTGCCGATCTCGACTGGGTTCCGCTCCGCTACGTCAACGAAGGGTACCCGCGTGACGTACTGGCAGGCGTCTACCGCGCCAGCAGGATCGGTCTGGTCACTCCGCTTCGCGACGGGATGAACCTCGTCGCCAAGGAGTACGTAGCCGCGCAGGATCCCGAAGATCCCGGCGTCCTGATCCTCTCGCGCTTTACCGGCGCGGCGGCGCAGATGACCGAGGCAATCCTGATCAACCCGCATAGCGCAGAGGAAATCTCCGACGCCATCGGCCGCGCGCTCAAGATGCCTCGCGAGGAGCGCATCCGGCGCTGGACCTCCCTGATGGAAGGAGTCCAGCGCGAGGATGTCATCTGGTGGCGCAAGCGCTTCACCGACGCCTTGTTCGAGGTGCCGGTCGCAGCCTGATTACCAGCCGCTCGGCTTGCCGCGGTTCTGTTCGTCTAGCCAGGCCTTCAGCGGCGCGAAGTATTCGGCCATCGCCTTGCCGCTCATCTCGCGGGTGCCGGTGAAGGCTTCCAGCGCGTCCGGCCAGGGCTCGCTCGCGCCCATCTCCAGCATCGCGTTGAGCTTCTGTCCCACGGCCTCGTTGCCGTAGAAGCTGCAGCGGTGCAGCGGGCCGGTCCAGCCGGCTTCCTCACAGGCGGCCTTGAAGAACTGGAACTGCAGCACGCGCGCCAGGAAATAGCGCATGTACGGCGTGTTGCCCGGGATGTGGTACTTGGCGCCCGGATCGAACGCGTTGGCTGGCCGCTCCACCGGCGGCACGATCCCTTGGTAGTCGCGCTTCAGGTCGACCCAAGCCTGGTTGTACTGCTCCGGCGGGATCGAGCCGTCGAACACGCCCCAGCGCCACTTGTCGACCAGCAGGCCGAACGGCAGGAACGCCACTTTATCCATGGCTTCGCGCAGCAGCAGCCCGATGTCCTTGTCCGCGCTCGGCACTTGCGCCCGGTCCAGCAGGCCAATCTGCACAAGGTATTCCGGCGTGATCGACAGCGCCACCATGTCCCCGATCGCCTCGTGGAACCCGTCGTTGGCGCCGTTCAGATGCAGATAGCTCTGCTCGTTATAGGCGCGCTGATAGTAATTGTGCCCCAGTTCGTGGTGGATGACCTTGAAGTCGTCCCCATTGCGCTTGATGCACATTTTGATGCGGATATCGTCCACGTTGTCGATGTTCCACGCGCTGGCATGGCACTGTACCTCGCGGTCGGCCGGCTTCACGAACAGCGAGCGTTCCCAGAAGGTCTGCGGCAGCGGCTCGAAACCGAGCGAGGAGAAGAAGTTCTCTCCCGCCTTGACCATATCGAGCTCGCTCATCCCCTTGGCTTCGATCAACTCGGTGAGGTCATAGCCCAAGTCGCCCGCGCCTTCCGGAGCCACGAGCGGATAGATGTTGCCCCATTCCTGAGCCCACATGTTGCCGAGCAGGTCCGCCCGGATCGGGCCGCTGGCAGGCTGGACGGCATCGCCGTGCTTCTCGTTGAGCTTGGTGCGAACATACGTGTGAAGCGCCAGGTAAAGCGGCTTCAGGTCGTCCCAGATGGCGTCAGCCGTGGCCGCGAACTCGTCCGCCGGCATGTCGTAGTTGGAGCGCCACATCGCGCCGACGTCGGCGAAGCCGAGTTCCTTGGCGCCCTCGTTGGCGATGCCGACCATTCGCGCGTAGTCGTCCTTCATCGGCGCACCGACGTTGGTGTGCCAGCTCGCCCACATTTCAGCGAGCTCTGCCGGGGTCCGCTCGAGGTTGCCCATCTCGGCCTCGATGTCGGATCCGGCGATCTCCTGGCCGTTCAGCGTTCCGCGACCCTTCGCGTACTGCGAGGAAAGGTTCGTCGCGATCTCGTTCAGCTCGGTCGCCGCACCCGGTGTCGTCGGCGCCGGCAGGACGATGCCGGTGCGCAGGATAGTCAGCTTGCGCTCGACGACTGGGTCGAGGCCCTGCACATCGGCGAAGCGCGCCGCTTCCAGGGCGTAACGGACCGACTTCTCCGTCCCCACGGCGTTGATCGCTGCCGTCAGGGCATCGGTGTCGACCGTCACGAAGTTGGCGTTGACCCAGTTCACCCGGCT
>CAYTPY010000033.1:0-20268 GCA_964439725.1 uncultured Erythrobacter sp.
CGCGGTATGGATGAACGGGGGCTTCGGGCGCGGAATCGCGCCGGTCGTTTGTCTGTGCATATGTCCTTAGAGGGAGGCCGATACCTCCGATATGTTGTGGGCGCTATCGCCTGAAGCCGCTGCGCGGCCGTACGCCCGGGCCTTGGCCCGGGGTTCGCTCGCGAAAGACGATCCGGCCTTTCGACAGGTCGTAAGGCGTCATCTCGACGTGCACGCGGTCACCTACGACCGAGCGGATGCGAAATTTGCGCATCTTGCCGGCAGTATAGGCGATGATCCGATGTTCGTTGTCGAGCATTACGCCGAAACGCCCATCAGGCATAATCTCGTCGATGAAGCCTTCCAGCGTCATCAGCTCTTCTTTTGCGATGGTCTGAGCTCCAAATAAAATCACGCGCGGATCAGTCCGCGCGAAGCCAATCGTGAATGAGAAGATGAGGCCTTGTTCGGCCATCATAGCGTCGCAGGCGGCGATAGCCCTACTTAGGTGGGGGCGGGTCTGCGGATTACAATAAGGGGCCTGCCCGCGAACCTTTGGAGCAGAGTCCACGATCGGGAAACGGCGGTCGGCAGAGACGCGGTAGGTATCGCCACGATCACGAATGAGCGCGGCTCGAGCACTGCATTGAGGCGGCCAGGGCGATCCGTCCCGCCGGCGCGTCAGCCCTTTTGGCTCATTCGCGCACGGGCAGCTGGTTGAGCGTGGTGCCGTTTTCGCGCTTCACGGTGACGTTAAAGCCGCCGCGGCGACCGTCGCGCAGTTTATAGTAAGTGAGATCGACCTTCTCGCCCGGAGCCAGCGACCGCTTGGACCAACCGGCGCGCGACAGGTGGTTCGGGCTCATCCCTTCAAATGCCCAGCGGTTGCCCTGCGCATCCTTCACGTAGAGGAAGGTGTGGGGATTGGTCCACATCCAGCGCTCCACTGTAACGGCCTTCATTTCGGTCGCGGTGCCCCATTCGAACATCGCGGTCGAGTGGTGGGCTATGGCCGGCAGGGTGGCGGCTCCAGCCGTGCCCAGGGCCACGGCGATCGCCAGCCGGCGAATGGTCTTGCTCGACATTGATCCTCTCCTCGGCTCCCCGCTCTAGCCCGGGTAAGCACCATGCCGTTACTTTCCCGCAAAGCCCCAACGGAATCAAGCGCCCGCTTGACTTGACGCAGCGACGAGCCACAAACTTGTCGGTGGAGAGGTTTAGCGGAGGGTCACCACCATGCAGGGTTGGGCAATAATGGCGCGCGCGCTGGCGGGCGGCACTGCTCTCGCACTGGCCGCAGCGGCGCCGGCGCAGGATGCGGCGATCCCGCGCGGCGACGGCTATGCCGAGCTGGAACGGCTGCCCGACTGGAGCGCTGTGTGGAATCCCGACTGGTCGCTGCTGTTCGGCGGCAGCGGCGGCGGTGGCCCTCCGGCGCAGCCCAAGCTGACGCCGGTAGCGCAAGCGCGGCTCGACGCGTTCCGCGCCAAGCAAGAGGCAGAAGGCGTCGACCAGACGGCGCAGATCAACTGCGTGCCGCCTGGCATGCCCGCGATCATGCGCCAGCCCTATCCGATGGAGATACTGTTCACGCCGGGGCGGGTGACGATCTTCGCCGAGACCTACAGCCAGGCGCGCCGCATCTACACCGACGGGCGCGCCTTGCCGGAAGATCCCGATTTGCTGTTCAATGGCTCTTCGGTCGGCCGCTGGGAGGGCGACACGCTCCACGTCGACACGGTCGGCTTCAGCCCTGCCACCACGATCGCCGCCGGCATTCCGCACAGCGACAAGATGCATATCAAGGAGCGGATGTGGCTCGACGGGCCGGACGTGCTGCGAATCGAAACCACGATCACCGATCCCGAGGTCCTGACTGAGCCGTTCGTGCAACAGATGGCGTACCGCAAGGAGCCTACCTGGGAGATTCGCGAGTATGTGTGCGAGGAAAACAACCGACTGATCACCGACGAGAGCGGCGCGAACATCGACCTCGGCCTCGACGAATTCGATGATCAGGATCCGTTTGGTCCGCTGCCGGAGTAAGCTCCCACCTTTACGTAACCAAATGGCAAGGAGCACAGCGGTAGCGTCCGGGAGATGAACGCCGTTCCCAGTGCCTTTGCCGAGCTTGTTGATGATACCCTGTCCGATCCGGAGGCGGCGCTCGGCGAACGCTGGAGGGCGCTGACAGTAGCCGCCGCAGTCGTGGCGCATCTCGCCGGCAGGGCGCCCGGAGAAGCCGTACCGGCCGCGGAGCTGGCGGCGCGTCTGCGCAGCACCGATAGCGCGCGGCACGCCTGCGTCGCTCGCGGGATTCAGGACCTCGTCGCGGTCATGAGGACCGGTATTTCGGCTCTGCTGGCCATTACCGCCAGCAAAAGCGACCCTAAGCCGGCTGCGACCGCTTTGTGGAGCGAGTATAGGGCGGCCCAAGACGCGGTGCTGTCGCTGCTGGGGACCGCCGCAGTTCAGCCATGGTGCAGCGTACCCGTCTTGACGGTGTTCCGCGTCTGTTCCAGACGAGGGCATGGGCGATTCGCTTACCTCAACGCTTGCTGCACCCACTGACGAGCGCCGTGCCGCAGCGGTAGCCCGCGGGATCTGCCGTCTCTTTGCGCGCAACGACATCTGGGCTCTGCTGGAGATGCCGCTTCGCAACGGGCGGCGGGCCGATGTCATGGGAATCGATTTGCGGGGCCACGTGGTAATCGTCGAGATCAAGACCGCCCGCTCCGACCTACTGGGCGATGGCAAGTGGCCTGATTATCTGGACTACTGCGACCGGTTCTATTGGGGTCTTCCCCCCGAGCTCGACCGTTCTTGTCTCGAAGGTGCGGACTTCCGCCCGGACTGCTGCGGCGTGATCGTCGCGGACGGATACGACGCCGAGATCATTCGCCCGGCGCCGAGCCATCTGCTCGCGGCCGCTAGGCGCCGGGTCGAAGTCGAGCGGCTGGCGCGGACGGCGCTGCGGCGGCAACTTGTTACACAGGACCCGCATTGTGCGAACTGGGGCCGAGGGTACGGCTAACGTCGTCGGGAATCCTTGCGCCGGGCTTGGGCGCGACTTTACGCCATATTAACTATGTCGCGCCCAAGCCCGTCGGAACGGACGTGAAAAGGGGTTGGTGATGGACACCATGCGCGGCAACTTTGGCTCGCTGGCAGACGCCGGCGGCTACGACCCTGCCGACGATGGCGAGGTCTCGCACTCGACTCCGGCCTCAATCGGCCAGGACGAGCGGCGCATGCAAGTGCGCGCCTATAACCACTGGGCGAGCCTGCTCGAAGATCGCAACTTTCCGGTAGTCGAGGATCTCGAGCCGGAACACCTGCCGGATTTCGGCCCTTACAGCGTGTTGCTCGACTTCGGCAGCGGCATCGAGAACCCGGGCATTGCCTATCTCGGCGAGAAACTGGCCGAAGAGTGCGGTATCGCCGGGGAAGAGCTGACCGCGCTGGCCGAAGTGCCGACGCGGTCATTGCTGACACGCATTACCGACCACTACATGCAAATTCTCGCCAATCAGGCGCCGATCGGGTTCGAGGCGGAGTTCATCAATCAGCGGGGCGCGCCGGTCGCTTATCGCGGCATCCTGCTGCCGTTTTCGAGCGACGACGACACGATCGATTTCATCTTCGGCGTGATCAACTGGAAAGAGCTGGCGGATGCGCAGCACTCCGACGAGCTTCTACTGGAGATCGATCAGGCTCTCGAGCCGAAGCCGAAGGCTTCCGCGACTCCCCTGACCGACTGGGCCGACGGCCCTGGGACCGAAGCGGCGGACGAAGCCGATGAAGAAGACTCCTTGCCGCTGCCATCGTTCGGCTCAAGCGAAGAGGATGAAGAACCCGCGCACGGGCCGGTGTTCGGCTCGCTGCTGAAGATGCCGATGCAATCATCAAAGACGCCGCTGGACCTGTCCGACCAGGTCCTCGCGGAGTCGGACGACCCGGTCTTTGTCGGCGCCGTCGCCGTTATCGACGAGGCTTACGCCAGCGTCGAATCGCCGGACCTTGATGCCACGGAAATGGAGTTGAGCGACTGGTTGGCGGCAGCCCGCGAAATGGCAACGGCCGCGCGGAGCAACGAAGACCGCACCCGCACCGCGCTCTACCAAGCGATCGGACGCGCCTACGACTTCTCGCTCGCAGCGGCCGCAGCCCCCGCCGAGTTCGACGAACTGCTTTCGGACGCGGGAGTGAAGAAGCAGACCCGGGCTCCGATGACGCCGGTGGTAAAGCTCGTGTTCGGCGCCGATTACGACAAAACCCGCCTTACTGAATATGCGGCGGCCTTGGGCCACGCCCATCGGCTCGGCCTGCCCCAAGGGCAGCTCGGGACCTTCCTCCGCGACGCGGAGGGCGGACTGAAGGGTGTGGTGAAAGCGGAGCGCCGCTTGCGCAAGGAAGAAGCGGGCAAGGCGACCGAGCCAGTAGGAGGACTGCGCCGCGCCGTGGCCAAGAAGCTGCGCGAGTTGCCGCGGCAGAGCTTCGACACCCTTAGCACCGAGGGAGACGAGTTCTCGCTGGTGGTGATCCGCCGCGTCGAAGGACGCGACATCGTTATGCTGGGTGAAGTTGCCGAGAACGTCGCCCTGGTCGAGCGCGCCGCCCGGCAGCTGATCGGCTAAGCCACGCTTCAGTTCCCGTTCACCCCCCGATGCGCTAGCAAGGGGACGATGAAGCTGGTCTTGCGCCTGCCTGCCCGCCTGCTTGTGCTCGTGGCCCTGGCGATGTTCGCCGTCGTGCAGCCCGCGGCGGCCCAGACGGTATTGCGCGACGCGGAGACCGAAGCGCTCCTGCAAGACATGATCGACCCGCTCGCGGAAGCGGCCGGATTGCAGCGGGGTGCCGTCGATGTCGTGCTGATCAGCGACCCTTCGATCAACGCGTTCGTCGCCGGCGGTCAGCGGATTTACGTCCACTCGGGCCTGATCAACGCCGCCGACACCGCCAACGAAGTCCAAGGTGTGCTTGCGCACGAGCTTGGCCACATCACCGGCGGGCACATCATCAGCCTTTACGACGGCTATGGCAAAGCGGCGAAGATTTCGCTGCTTTCGACGCTGGTCGGGATCGCCGCGGCCCTCGCAGGGGGCGGCGAAGCCGCAATGGGCGCGATGGCGCTGGGGCAGCAGGTCGCGATGAGCAACTTCCTGAGCTTCAACCGCGCGCAGGAATCGAGCGCCGACGCGGCCGGCGCCCTCTACCTTTCAAAGGCCGGCATCACCGGCAAGGGCTCGCTGGAGTTTTTCAAGAAGCTCCAAAACATGGAATTTCGCTATGCCCGCCGGCAGGACGATGAAGCGGCTTTCGCCCGCACTCACCCCCTGTCGGGCGATCGTATCGCCCGCCTTGAAGCGGACTACCGGGCAGATCCGGCCTGGGACCGGCCGCCGGATGCCGGGCAGCAGGCACGGTTCGAGCGGATAAAGGCCAAGCTCTACGGTTATCTCGCTACGCCGGCGCAGACCCTCAACGTCTATCCGAGCTACATGCAAGGCGTGCCGGCGCGGTACGCCCGCGCCTACGCGTACCACAAGGATGCACGGGTCGCCGAGGCGCTCGAGGAAGTGAACGCGCTGGTCGCGAGCGATCCTGACGATCCCTACTTCCTCGAACTGCGGGGGCAGATCCTGCTCGAATCGGGCCGCCCGGCGGAGGCGCTTGCCTCGCTGCGTAAAGCCGCGGAGCTCAGCGGTAATGCCCCGTTGATCTCCAGCACTCTGGGGCATGCATTGCTCGCCACGGAGGACAAGTCGCACCTGGAAGAAGCCGAACAAGTCCTTCGCGCAGCGGTCGGGCGGGATCGCGAGAACCCATTCGCATGGTATCAGCTGGGGATGGTCTACGGTGCGCGGGGCGACATTCCTCGAGCCCAGCTTGCCAGCGCCGAGCAGCAGATCATGACCGGGCGCACTCGCGAGTCGCTGCAGAACGCTGAGGCGGCCGCGCGCGGTCTTCCGCAGGGCTCTACCGACTGGATTCGCGCCGGCGATGTGGCCCTTCAAGCGAGAGCTCAGCTTGAACGAGAACGTGAGCGCAACTAGTCACCAGCCAATGCGCTGGCTTCTGACCCTGATGATCGCCTTGGCGGCGGGTTTCGCGGGGGCGGCGCTATGGGACGTGAGCGGCTTCGGCGACCGGTCGACGCGCGACTACCTCCTCGCCAATCCCGAAGTTCTCCCCGAAGCCATGGAAGTGCTGCAGCGCCGCGACCAGCAAGCGCGGATCGAGCCGCTGCGCAGCGAGCTCGAAACTCCGTTCCCGGGCGCCATTCTTGGTAATCCGGCTGGCACGGTCACTCTAGTAGAGTTCAGCGATTACGCCTGCGGGTACTGCCGTCAGAGCCTCGCACATGTAGAAGCGCTCATCGCCAGCAATCCGGACTTGAAAGTGGTAATCCGCGAGTACCCGATCCTGTCGGCGCAAAGCCTTGAGGCTGCGCGGATGGCCTTGGCAGCGGCGCAGCAGGGCCGGTATGCGCAGTTCCATAAGGCCATGTTCCGGCTCAGCCCTCCGAGCACGGAGAGTATCAAGGCGGCTGCCCGCGAAGCGGGAGTCGATCTCCAGCAAGCGCGCGCTGCGATCGAAACCGGCGTCCTGGACAACCAACTGCGCAGCAATGCGCAACTGGCTGCCGAACTCGGCATCTCCGGCACACCGGGCTGGGTGGTCGGCAATCAGACCTTGAACGGCGCCGTCGGAGAGGAAGTGATGGGAGAAGCGATCGAGGAGGCGCGCCGCTCCTGAGCTGGCTCCCCTCTTTCTTCCGCCCGGCCGAAAAGCCTGCGATGCACGAAGCAGAACCGACGCAGTCGGGATCGATGGCGAGCTTGCCGTTCAGACCGACCCCCTTCTTTGCGGACAAGAACCAGGCCTTTTGGCGGCTGCAACTCGTGGGTTGGGGCGGCGCGGCACTGCTACGTTCCGCCACCAACATCGCCAACGGCAAACCCGAACAGCTGGTCACCACCCTGATCGCCACCGTGACGGGCTTTTCGGTGAGCCTCATTCTGTCGGTAATCTATCGCAAGCTGATCAACCGCCGGCCGATCGTCACCTGGGGCCTGACCGCGCTGGCCTTGTCGGTGGCCGTCGCGATATCGGCGGCCATCAACGGCTGGACGTTGATCCTCGTCCAGGGCAGCAGCGATGCCAGCCTAGCCAGGGCGATCCTCAGTTCGTTCTACCTCGACTCTCCCCTGCTCGGTGCATGGTCAGCGCTCTATTACGCGATCAACTACTACCTTCAGGTCGAAGAGCAGGCCGATCGGCTGGAGCGGCTCGAAGCGCAGGCTACCAGCGCGCAATTGGCCATGCTGCGCTACCAGCTCAATCCCCATTTCCTGTTCAACACCCTGAACTCGATCAGCACTCTCGTTCTGCTCAAGCAAACCGAACCGGCGAACGCGATGCTCACCCGCCTGTCCGGTTTTCTGCGCCACACCTTAGTGACTCAGCCGGGCGGCAAAGTGTCGGTCGCCCAGGAAGTAGAGACACTGAAGCTCTACCTCGACATCGAGCGGATGCGTTTCGAGGAACGTCTGCGCACCGTCTTCAAAGTCGAACCCGCGGCGGCTCAGGCCAGTATTCCCTCGCTGCTGTTGCAACCGCTGGTCGAGAACGCGATCAAGTACGCCGTCTCACCTCAGGAAGAGGGGGCGCGGATCAGCTTGACGGCCCAAGTCATTGGAGCCCGTCTCAGAGTGACGGTGACCGATACCGGACCCGGCCTGCAAGCCCAAGCCCTGAAACGGGTTAGCGACAGCCTCTCCGGCACGCGCGCGGTGTCCACCGGCGTCGGCATTGCGAACATTCGCGACAGGCTGGCGCAGGCATACGGCGAAGACCACCGGTTCGACATCGACAATCCGCCCGAAGGGGGTTTTACCGTGACTATCGAAATTCCTTTCGAACTCCACGAGGAAGCCGACGCGGCTCTTACCCAAAACGAGAAACTTCCGGGCGATCCTGCCGTTACGAATCTGCCCGGCGAACGGGCGATGGGAACCAATGCATGACTATTCGCACGCTTATCGTCGATGACGAGAAACTCGCCATTCAAGGCTTGCAGCTTCGCCTTCAGCCTTATTCCGACGTCGAAGTGATCGGCACTTGTGCCAATGGCCGCGAGGCCATCCGCGCGATCAAGACCGAAAAGCCGGATCTCGTGTTCCTAGACATCCAAATGCCTGGCTTCGACGGGTTCTCGGTCGTGAAAGGGGTGATGGAAATCGAGCCGCCGCTTTTCGTCTTTGTCACCGCTTACGAAGAGCACGCGATCCGCGCCTTCGAAGCGAACGCGGTCAATTACCTGATGAAGCCGGTGGACAACGACAAACTGGCCGACACGCTCGACCGGGTTCGCACCCGTTTGGCCGAAAAGCGCTCTGCCGAAGAAGCCGAGAAGCTCAAGGACGTGCTGGCCGAGATCGCGCCCGACGCGATCGAAAACCTGCCGGCCGACGAAGAGAGCATCGGCCGGTACGAGCGGATGATCAACATCAAGGACCGCGGGCAGATTTTCCGCGTCGATGTAGAATCAATCGAGCACATCGAAGCCGCCGGCGATTACATGTGCATCTACACCGGCGACAATTCGCTGATCCTGCGCGAGACCATGAAGGATCTGGAGCGCCGGCTCGATCCGCGCGTGTTCCAGCGCGTCCACCGTTCGACCATCGTCAACCTGGATCAAGTGCGCCAGGTCAAGCCGCACACCAACGGCGAATGCTTCCTGGTGCTTGAGTCCGGCGCCGAAGTGAAAGTGAGCCGCTCTTACCGCGATGTCGTAGCGCGGTTCGTCCACTAACGATCACGCGGACGATCCTTTTCGCCATTGCGAGAGTCTCCGCGCTGCGGAAACCGAGTGAGGCTGAGCGGCGCTGCCTAGCAAGGCAGGCCCGGGCAACGAGGAAATGTCATTGAGCGAGTGGTCCCTGCCCGATTTCGATCTTGACGCCTTCATCCGAGCGACGCTCGCCGAAGACCTCGGCGCGGGGCTGCCGGGCGGCGGCCGTGATGTTACCGCCGAGAGCGTCATTCCAGCCAATGCGCGCTTCGCCGGCGTGATGAGCAGCCGTGAACCGATCGTCGTTGCCGGCGCGCCGATCGCCGCCGCCTTTTTCCGCACGCTCGACCCGCAGATGGAGATCGAATTGCTGGTCGACGAAGGCGAGGCGATCGCTCCCGGGGCTGATCTGATGCGACTTTCCGGCAAGGCCCGCGCGTTGCTTACGGCAGAACGCAGCGCGCTCAATACGGTGCAGCATCTTTCAGGGATAGCCACCCTGACGCGGCAATATGTGGAGGCCATGGGCGATGCTGGTTGCGTGTTGCTGGATACGCGCAAGACCATTCCTGGCCTGCGAGCGCTGGAGAAGTACGCAACCTGCATGGGCGGCGCCCAGAACCACCGTATGGGGCTATGGGACGCGGCCATGATCAAGGACAACCACGTCCTTGTAGCAGGCGATGTGGCCGAAGCGGTGCGCCGAGCGCGCGATGCTGGCGTCGAGCGGATCATCTGCGAGGTAGACCGGCTCGACCAGATCGGACCCGCGTTGGCGGCGGGGGCCACCCACCTGCTCCTCGACAACATGGACGTGGAGACGTTGCGGCAAGCCGTTGCTTTAGTGGCCGGTCGTGTGCCGACGGAAGCATCGGGCGGTGTTCGGCTCGATACCATCGGTGCGATCGCAACGACCGGCGTCAGCTACGTCTCCGTGGGCCGTTTGACGCAGAGCGCACCGGCCGTCGACATCGGGCTCGACTTTACCCAGCTCTGACGTTGCGCTGCGGCCTCGGTTGTCGCACGGTGGAGCGGCAACACAGGGGGAAGATCGATGCGCCCGAGATCCATCGTCACGTTCGAACGGCTGTTTCTCGCCTCGATCGTGCTCAACGCGATCGTCTTTGCGATCGGCTACGGCCAATTCTCGCAGCAAATTACGAACGATCCGGCATTGCAGCGGGTCGGGCTCGGCGGCGGCTTCGTGATCGCCTTGGCGCTCGCCGGTTACGCAATCTACCTGCTGTTGTGGTATCTCATCGCTCGAAAGGCGATTAATTGGGCGAAGTGGGTGCTGGTCCTGTTCCTGCTGCTCAGCCTGATCTCCTTGCCCAGCGCGCTGCGCGGTCCGTGGGACTTCGCAACGGTAGCCGCGCTGGCGGTCTACGTACTGCAGATCGCAGCCGTCGGTCTCTTATTCCAAGCCGACGCCAAGGCCTGGCTGAGCCGGAGGGCAACCACCGATCTGGATCCGGAGACCTTCGACTGATCAGGCCGCTTCTAACCGCGGTACTGGCGGCGTTGGCATGGCTGCCAGCCGCCGCCACGGCACAGGCCTATCAGTGCCGTGTCCCCCAGGGCCCGGTCAGCGTCCCGGCGATACAGCGGGACGGACCAATCCGGCAGGTGCCGATCACTGGCTATACTTTGGCGCTGAGTTGGTCGCCCGAATACTGCCGCGGCCGGGAAGCGCGGGTGGCGGACGCGCGGCAATGCTCGGGCCGCGCCGGCCGCTTCGGCTTCATCGTGCACGGCCTATGGCCAGAGGGACGCGGCACTTGGCCGCAGTGGTGCCCGGCGCAGCGGCTCCCCAACTCGCGTGAACTCGCGCCGAACCTGTGCATGACGCCTTCGGCGGCGTTGCTGACGCACGAATGGGTCAAGCACGGCGCCTGCATGGTGAAGACGCCGGCCTCATACTTTCGCGTCACCCGCATCTTATGGAACAGCCTGCGCTGGCCCGATTTCGACCGCATCAGCCGAGGCGACAGCCTGACAGCCGGCGATATCCGAACGGCATTTGCCGAGGCAAACCGCCATTGGGAGCCGGAGCATGTCGGCTTGGTCGTGAACGAGCGAGGCTGGCTGAAGGAAATGCGGCTTTGCTACGGCAAAGACTTCATGCCGGCGCGCTGCGATCGTCGCCGGATCGGCCCGGCGGACGCGACCCCAGTCAAGATCTGGCGCGGCCTCTAGCGCCGCTCGGCAAAGAACTCGCGCAGCAGCGCCGCCGCCAGCTCCTCGCCGATACCGGAGTAGACCTCGGGCCGATGCAGGCACTGCGGCTGCTCGAACACGCGTGAGCCGCGCTCGACAGCTCCGCCTTTGGGATCGCTCGCGCCATAGTAGAGCCGGCCGATTCGCGCATGCACGATGGCCCCGGCGCACATGGCGCACGGCTCGAGCGTGACCCACAGTTCGCAGCCCTCTAGCCGGTCATTGGCCAAAGCCATTGCCGCACGCCGCAGCGCCAGCACTTCAGCGTGAGCTGTGGGGTCTGCGAGTTGGCGAGGCGCGTTGTGCGCTTCGGCAATTATCCTGCCGTCCTTGACCACGACGGCGCCTACCGGCACCTCCCCCACACGTGCCGCCAAGCTCGCCAGTTCAAGGGCCCGGGCCATGGGCGGAGGAAGAGGCCAACGGGTCATGCCGGTGCGCTAAAGCGCATGATCGGTTGACGCAAGGCAGGGTCCTCGCTATGCGCGCCGCTTTCCGGGACAACCTCCCAGACACTCAATTTCGAGAGACGAACCATGTCGCGCATCTGCGAACTGACCGGCAAGGGCCGCCAGACCGGCCACAACGTGAGCCACGCCAACAACAAGACCAAGCGGGTCTTCCTGCCCAACCTGCAGAACGTGACGCTGCTTTCTGAGAAGCTGGATCGCAGCTTCAAGTTCCGCGTCTCGACGCACGGTCTGCGCTCGGTCGAGCACAACGGCGGCCTCGACAACTGGCTGCTGAAAACCTCGGATGAGAAGCTGAGCCCCACGGCCCGTAAGGTCAAGCGCGAGCTGAAGAAGGCGAGCGCTGCCGCCTAAGCAGCGTCGCTATCGACGAAGCATCAAAGCGCGCGATACGTTTCGCGCGCTTTTTTGTTGGGCGGGCCACCGGAGCTTGAGCAGCAGCGTCCGCTGGAAAGCCGATTGATTGTCGTCAGAGATCAACCAGACAATCGCGCTGCCATCCTGCTCCGGCTCAACGGCGATTCCTTCGTAGTTGTCACTGGGCAATGAAGCGCCGATCTCGGCAACGATCGTCCCCCGCCAGATACGGCCTTTCACGATGTCAGCCGGATCGGCGAGAATCAGCTGGCTAAAAAAGCGCGGCGGCAGGCCCCACTCGACGGACCGGGTCAGGATCAGCACCCGTCCATCGGGCAGCTGCGCCATATCGACCGGGCGAAACCCTCGCGGATGGGCAAAACTGAACGTTACAGGGTCTGCGCCTTCCACAGGGTCGCCGGGAAAAAGCAGGGCTTCGGTTTCGGCCTTTCCGAACAGCATCCGTCCCTCCGCGATGACGATGAAGCGGCCATCGTTGAGGCGAACCATCGATTCGGGGCCCGCATTATCCGACCAGTCGGCCATAGCACGCGGTGCGACGCGCCGAACGTCTGTTCCGTCGACTTCCTGACGCTCGATTGCGTTGGCGAACTCGTAGGCTACCCAAAGGCGGCCGCTGAGCGGATCACGCGTGATTGCTTCGAGGTCGGTCATTCGCTTGTCACCATCGGCAGCGTAGAGCCCCATCTCGACAGTTCCGCCGCCTTTATCCGGACGCGTGAAGCGAAGGCGTCTTCCGCGGTCGCTTACTGCCAGAAGAGTGCCATCACCCATCGAGACCAGCCCGGAGTAGCCATGGAAGTGGCTGTTCGAGCTGCGCAGCTCCCACGCTCCTAGGAGTTGGAAGGCGCCGACATTTTGCAGCCCGACCTCAATCTCGATAATCTCAAGCGCCGGCGGCTCGTCATGCGGCGGCCCGGCAGAACGCCACCAAGTTCCGGGCGCGAGCCCGATCGTTAGGAACAGGAGAACAAGCAGCCGCCGCATCTAGCCGCGGCGCCTCGCAGCGCCACGTGGGGTGGTCAAGCCGCGTCCGAGTGCATCAAGGCATCGGTCCGGTAAACAACAGCGGATCGAGCCGGAGGCCGCGCCACATCAAACCCCAGTGCATATGCGGCCCCGTGGCTCGCCCGGTGGCACCGATACGGCCGATTACTTGCCCCTGTTTGACAGCATCGCCTTCACGCACCAGCAGTTCCGATGAGTGCAAGAACGCGCTGTTAAGCCCCATCCCGTGATCGATGATCAGCAAGTAGCCCTCGAGGGTGAAGGGAGCCTCGGCCGCGAGCACGACCACTCCGTCGGCCGGAGCGACGTAGGGCGTGCCGGTTGGCTGGGCCACGTCGATGCCTGAATGGTAGCTCCCCGGCTCCCCGCGATAAACGCGCTGCGATCCGAACCGCCCTGAGATACGTCCTGTGACTGGCCAGATGAAATCCTGCCGCCAACCCGTACTGTCTGTTTCGACTTGGCGAGCTGTCCAAATTCGTTCGAGTTCCGGGCGGCGGCGTGCGGTGAACTCGGCGCTTGGCACATTGGCCGTGGGCGAAGCGTTGATGCGCTCGATGTTCCAGTCACGCGGCGAAAGGGTTAGCGGGCTTTCGACCCGGCGCCCGTCGGTGAGCGTCGCCGAAAGCACGACTTCCGGGCCCGCGTCGCGGTCGAAGGCAGCGAAGAACCGCCCGCCGGCATCGAATGACAAATCAAGCTCACCCAGACGCGCCGATGCCGTTCCCGCCGGCACGTGGCCCCGGATCCAGCCACCTTGGGTCAGCTCACCCTGGAACAGGAAAGTCGTCGGGCCCAAGGAAGCCTGAGGAGGCGCTGGCTGTGGACCTTCCACCGGCTGCACGACGGAGACGCGCTCGCGCGCGGGGGCTTCCTCGGTAGGAGCAACGCAGGCGCCGGATAGCCCAACAATGGCGACTACGGCTGCGCGCTTCACGCCTGGCCGAGCGCCCGTTGCGTCGAAATCTCGGCTGTCGCGTAAGCTTCCTGCCGGTCAACGCTCCAGTAGCGCAGCTCCTCGAGCGGGATCGGAGCGCCGCTAACCGCGCACGCCACAAAGCGACCAGGCCGGATCACGCGAAAACCGTTGGGTCCGTAGATGAGGGTGGCGGCGTTCTCGCCTGAGGACATCAGCATAGCAGCGCCTTACCAAGCGCTCGGCGTCAAAGCAATTTGGGCTGGCTGACGCTCGGCGGAGCGGTTCTGGAGCGCGGCGGGCGGCTTGAGGCCGCCGGTGCGACATCGAGCGTACCGTCCCGGAACTTAAGCGCAAGCGCAGCCTCCTTGCGCGCGGCGGCGCTGCTAGTCACCGCCTTGCCCGTGCCGTCGAGGACCATGGCATAGCCGCGCTGCAGAGGCCGTTCCGGATGAAGCTGTTCCGCGAGGCGGGCGATCGAGGCCAGCCGATCGCGGCGCTCCTGCAGCGCCCGGGTGAGGAGCGCAGGCTGCAGCCTTGTCGTCGCAAGCTCTCTCTGTGCCGCCATCAGGCGCGCCCGCAGCAAGGGGGCCGAGAGCGCAGCCGTATCGGCCTGGAGCCGATCGCGCGCGCGGGCAGCGCGGTCCGCCAAGCCCCGACGCAAGCGTTCGCCGAGTTCATCGAGCTTCTGCGCCGCCTGTGCGGCGAGAGCCTCGGGCCGGGGCATACGCCTGACGCGGGCCTCCAGCCGCTCGCGTCCGAGTTGGACCGGCCGCAGCGCGCATTTGCGCTGGCGCAGTCCGAACTCATCGAGCGCAGCGGCTAAATCGCGCAGCACCGGCACAGCCATCTCGGCGGCGGCGGTGGGAGTGGGGGCGCGCCGGTCCGCCGCATAGTCGGCTAGGGTGGTGTCGGTTTCATGCCCGACCGCGCTGATGGTGGGAATGGTCGCAGCGGCGATCGCACGCACGACGACTTCCTCGTTGAAGCACCACAAGTCCTCGACCGATCCGCCGCCGCGTGCGACGATCAGCAAGTCGGGCCGGGGCACGGGTCCGGTCTCATCCAGCTGGCAGAAGCCGTCGATCGCCTGGGCGATCTGCTGTTCCGCGCCTCGGCCCTGGACCAGCACCGGCCAGACCAGGACACGCAACGGAAAACGATCCTCCAACCGGTGCAAAATATCCCGGACAACCGCCCCTGTCGGCGAGGTAACGACGCCGATCACCCGCGGCAGGTACGGAAGCGCCTGCTTGCGTTCGCTGGCGAACAGCCCTTCCGCCTCGAGCCGCCGCCGTGTCTTTTCCAGCAGGGCGAGCAGCGCGCCTTCGCCGGCGACCTCCATCGATTCGATGACGATCTGGTACTTCGAACGACCCGGGTAAGTGGTGAGCTTGCCGGTGGCGACGACTTCCACCCCGTCTTCCGGCAGAAAGGCGAGGCGCTGCGCGCCAGTGCGCCACATAACTCCGTCGAGCACCGCGCCTTCATCCTTGAGGCAGCAGTAGAGGTGTCCGGAGGCCGCGCGCTTCACGCCCGACAACTCGCCGCGCAGGCGCACGAAACCGAAACGATCCTCGACCGTCCGCTTCAGCAAGTTCGAAATCTCGCTGATCGTCAGCGGAGCGGCGTTGTCCCCCGGCTGCCCCTTGGCTACCAGCCCGGAGGCAGATGCATCGTCGTCATCAAAGGAAAGGTCGGGCATGAATATCCTGTTGGTGGGATCGGGGGGACGCGAACATGCGCTCGCATGGAAGCTCGCGCAATCCCGGCTGATCGCTGCCGATGGCGGGACGCTCTACGCCTCGCCTGGTAATCCTGGCATCGCCGAGCATGCGGACTTGGTCCAGCTGGACCTGTCCAACCACGACCAAGTCGTGGCGTTCTGCAGCGACAAGCGCGTCGGCTTGGTCGTGATTGGGCCGGAGGCCCCTCTGGTCGACGGGCTTTCGGACGCCCTGCGCTCTGCCGGATTTGCCGTGTTCGGTCCCTCGCGCGCCGCGGCACAGCTCGAGGGTAGCAAGGGCTTTACCAAGGATCTTTGCGAGCGGGCCGGCATCCCCACGGCAGGCTACGTCCGAGCCTTGTCGCTGGATGAAGCCCGAGCGGCCTTGGACCGGTTCGATCCGCCGTACGTGCTGAAGGCCGACGGGCTTGCCGCCGGCAAGGGCGTAGTGATCGCGCAGAACCGCACCGAAGCGGAAGAAGCACTCGCCGACATGTTCGGTGGCGCCTTCGGTTCAGCAGGTGCGGAAGTGGTGATCGAAGAGTTCATGGAAGGCGAGGAAGTCAGCTTCTTCGCCCTGACCGATGGAGCGATCATCGTGCCGTTCGGTAGCGCCCAGGATCACAAGCGGCTCGGCGACGGTGACACCGGCCCGAACACCGGCGGCATGGGCGCCTACAGCCCGGCCCGCGTGCTGACGCCGGATTTGCGCAGCGAGGTCATGCGCCGGATCGTCGCTCCCACCGTGAAGACGCTCGCGGAGGAGGGCACGCCCTATTCGGGTGTCCTCTACGCCGGCCTGATGTTGACCGCCGAAGGACCAAAGCTGGTCGAGTACAACTGCCGTTTCGGCGATCCGGAATGCCAGGTACTGATGATGCGACTGGAAAGCGATTTAGGCGAATACCTGCTCGCCTGCGCCGACTGCAGCCTCGGCCGGCTGGAGCGCCCCCGGTTCACCTCCGAGCGGGCGTTGACCGTCGTGATGGCCGCCGATGGCTATCCCGGAACGCCTGCAAAAGGCGGGACGATCGGCGGCCTGGACGCAGCTCAGGCAGACGGTGCACGGGTATTCCAGGCCGGCACCGTCCGTGATGGCGGTCGCTTGGTCGCCAGCGGCGGCCGCGTGCTCAACGTCACCGCGAAAGGAACCACCGTCGCCGAAGCGCAGCGCAATGCCTACCGCGCGGTGGACGCGCTTGAGTTCCCGAGCGGCTTCTGCCGCCGCGACATCGGCTGGCGTGAAGTGGAGCGGGAGGCTGCCGCCGGCTGACCGGCAGCAGACCCTTCCCCGATCGGCTTAGTTAGCTTGTCTGCGGAAGGCCGCAGTCGGCTTCGCCGCCGCAGTTGGCAATGGTGTGAACGTAGCGGACCTTGCCGTCTTCGATCCGCAGCGTGATGCTGCCCGCACGGCGCTGCTCACCGAGCCGGAGCTGCACGTTCACTGCGCCCAGCACGTCGTCCACAGTGTACTGGCGATCCGCGGCGGCCACGTTACCAGTCAAACCGGCATCACAGCTGGCAATTGGCACGCCCGCATCGATACGGACGCAGCCATCGGCCCAAGGCACTTGCACGCTGCTGTCGCCGAGCCGGTCGAGATAGGCATTGGTCACCGCGAGCAACTCGTCGCGGGTCGCACGCTGTCCCTCCGGGATCGGCGCCCAGTCTTCCGCTTGCGCATGCTGCGCCGTTGCTGCGGCGTTGAACTGCCAGTCACCCTGCTTGGTGACGATATTGCTGATTGGGCTGACGCCGAAGAAGCCGTTGGTGAGAACGGTGGAGAGCACCATCGGCTCCGCCTCGTCCAGGATCACGCTTTCGACCATCACTTTGCACGAAGCCGTGTCGAGCAGGGCCTGGTGCCAATCGACCTGGCGCGGTGTGTCGAGGAATTCGCCCATGAAGCCGATCTCGAGATTAGCCTGAAAATCGACCCATTCGCCCAGGTCCAGTTCGAACCCGCTGCCCTTCTCAACCGCCGAGACCCAGTCTCCGGCGATGCCGTCGAGCAGCTCGCGGCTGCAGCCGCCTTGCGCGGCGGCAGGCGATGCAGCGACGACGCCGGCAAGCGCCACAGCGGTGAAAACAAATTGCTTCATCACGTTCAAATTCCCTCTCGAATCAAACTCTTATATCAGCCGAGGCGGCTTTCCACCAAGGCCTTGAGATCGGCTTCCGGCCGGGCGCCGTAGTGACTGATGATCTCGGCCGCTGCGACAGCTCCCATCCGCAGGCAGGTTTCGAGGTCGCGGTCGCGAGCGTAACCGAACAAGAAGCCTGCGGCGAAGAGATCCCCCGCCCCGGTCGTATCCACGACCTGCTCGACCGGCTCCGCGGCGACTTCGGCGCGCTCATTGCCGGAAAGCACCACCGCCCCCTTCTCGCTGCGGGTCACCACCAATACCGGTACTTGCGGCGCGAGCTGCGCGATTCCCGCCTCGAAGTCGTCGCTGCCGGTCATCGCCGCCAGCTCAGCCTCGTTCGCGAACAGGATGTCGATCATGCCTTCCGCCAGCAGAGCGCGGAAATCGTCGCCATGCCGCGCGATGACGAATGCGTCGGACAAGGTAAGCGCAACCTTGCGTCCGGCGTGGCGCGCCGTGGCAATTGCCCGCCGCATTGCCGCTCTCGGCTCTTCCGGGTCCCACAGATAGCCTTCGAGATAGAGGATGCTGGCGCCGCCGATCGCCTCTTCGTCGAGAGCGCTTGCAGGCAGGAACTGCGAGGCGCCAAGGAAAGTGTGCATCGTCCGCTGACCATCGGGCGTCACAAAGATCAGGCAGCGCGCCGTCGAAGGCTCGCCTTGCCGAGGGGGGGTATCGAAATCGATGCCGACCGCGCGGATGTCGTGCGTGAACACCGTACCAAGCTGATCGTCGGCGACTTGGCCGATGAAAGCACACTGCGCGCCGAGCGCCGATAATCCGGCGAGCGTGTTTGCCGCCGAGCCGCCGGAAATTTCCCGCGCAGGGCCCATGGCATCGTAGAGTTCGGCCGCCTGCTGCTCATCGACAAGCGTCATCGCGCCCCGGGCCATTCCGAACTCTTCGATCAAGTCGTCGGAGCATGGCGCCATCACGTCGACGATGGCATTCCCGATGGCGATTACGTCATATCTGGCTTCTGGCATGTGTTTCCCGCGAGTTGTGGAGGGCGGGCAACCGGGCGGCTGCCGTTGCACGATTGACTTGGCCTGCCGCGCGCGCAATCGCAAGCACCGATGGCCGCTGTAATTGCTTCGCTGCTGCTGGCGCTGCGCCAGCTTGCCGATCGGCGCATCATCCGCATCCTGCTGAAGACGCTAGCCGTTTCTGTCGTTCTCTTCGTCGCAGTAGCCGTGGGCGGCTGGTACGCGATCGATGCGCTGCTCGCCTGGGCAGGCCTAGACGCCGGCCTCTTCGCGGGAGCTGACGCAGCGCGCCAGATCGCCTCGCTGCTGTTGGCGCTGCTTGGGCTCTGGCTGGCCTGGCGCGTGGTGGCAATGGCGGTCATCCAGTTCTACGCCGACGAAGTGGTGCAGGCGGTGGAAGGCCGCCACTATTCTGGCACAGCGGCCCAGGCGCGTGACCTTCCAATCCGAGAGCAGGTCACAACGAGTGTCAAGGCGGCCGTGCGTGCGCTGTTGATCAACCTGGCCGTCCTGCCGTTCGCGCTGATCCTGCTGGTGACCGGCATTGGAACCGCCGTGCTGTTCTGGCTGGTGAACGCGGTGCTGATTGGGCGCGAGCTTCAGGACATGGTTTGGCTAAGGCATCGGCGCAGCGCCACGGAACCAGCACCCGTGGGCCGTAAAGAGCGCTTCCTGCTCGGCGGTGTCGTTGCCGCCATGCTCGCCCTACCCGGCTTCAATTTCATCGCCCCGATCGTCGGGGCGGCAGCGGCAACGCACCTGATTCATCGTTCCGCAAGGCTGCAAAGGAAAACCGGCTGATCATGCGTTTTGCCAAGCCGCTTCTGATGATCCCGCTGCTCGCGGCCTGTACGGCTGTGCCGCCAGCCACGCCGGGGCAGGCGGGGCGCCCGCCGTTGATTCGTCCACCCGTCAGCGGAGTTCCACCAACTCGCCCGGTAGCTCCGCCTGTGACCGGCTTCCGCGCCCCGCAAGTGCAGCAAGTTCCGGGTCTACAGGGGGTGATCGAGCAGGACGGGGCCGCGCTAGTCCGCAGGTTCGGGCAACCGCGCCTCGACGTGCGTGAAGGCGATGCGCGCAAGCTGCAGTTTACCGGCTCCGCCTGCGTGCTCGACGTGTTCCTCTATCCGCTTCGTCCGGGCGCGGAGCCCGTGGCTACGTACATCGAAGCGCGGCGCGCCAGCGACGGCCAAGAAGTCGACCGCCTGTCGTGCGCCCAGGCACTGTCCGCGCGGAGGTAACTTCAACTCAAGCTTGTTGCGTAACCCAGCCGGCCGCGACCGGATCGTCGAACTACGCGCCCCGGAACAGGTGACGGCAGAAGAGCGGGCCTGGCTCGTGACCCATATTCACGCCGACGGCGAAATGGATGAATACGAGCAGGCGCTTCTCGACTTCCTCACCGAAGGTTGAGGGACTAATCGAACCATGGTCGACCGCCGCTGTCTCGCCTCTGAACGGACGCCTTCCAAGCTGTGAGAAGCGGCTAGACTGTAAAGCTCTCGCCGCAGCCACAGGCGCCTTTGGCGTTCGGGTTGGTAAAGACGAACCCGGCGGTGAAATCGTCTTCCTGCCAGTCCATGGTGGAGCCGATCAGGTAGAGCACGCTGGCTCCGTCGATGTAGAACGTGCCGCCGGGCG
>CAYTPY010000034.1:0-15210 GCA_964439725.1 uncultured Erythrobacter sp.
TCAACATTGCGCTGTCGGTTGCGGTGCTCATGGCGGCGATGAACGCCGAAAAACCCCTCGACTTCTCCTCTTTCCCCTCCGTGCTGCTTTTCGCCACGCTGCTGCGCCTCGCGCTCAACGTCGCCTCGACCCGCGTCGTGCTGATGAACGGGCACGAGGGCGAAGCGGCGGCCGGCAAAGTGATCGAAGCCTTCGGCGCCTTCCTAATCGGCGGCAACTTTGCGGTCGGGCTGTTCGTGTTCATGATCCTGATGATCATCAACCTGATGGTCGTCACCAAGGGTGCCGGCCGCGTCTCCGAAGTCTCGGCCCGTTTCACTCTCGACGCCTTGCCGGGCAAGCAGATGGCGATCGATTCCGATCTCGCCGCCGGCTTGATGACGGCCGAGGAAGCCAAAGCGCGCCGCCGCGAAGTCGCGACCGAGGCCGATTTCTACGGCTCGATGGACGGCGCCAGCAAGTTCGTGAAGGGCGACGCGGTTGCCGCGCTGCTGATCCTGTTCGTCAACATCGTCGGCGGGCTCATCCTCGGTGTCGTCAGCCACGGCCTCTCGTTTTCCGAAGCCGGCGCGCTCTACGTGACGCTTTCGGTGGGCGATGCGCTGGTTGCGTCGGTTCCTGCGCTGCTGCTGTCGATCGCCGCTGCCGTCATCGTCACCCGCGTCTCCGACAACCGCGACCTCACCGGCCAGATCGGTGGCCAGCTTTCCAATCCGCGCATCTGGCTCCCGGTCGGCTGCATTCTCGGCGCGATGGGCCTGGTGCCGGCCATGCCGCAGTCGATCTTCCTGCCGGCTGCGGTGGGCGCTTTTGCCTTGTGGCGAGCTCTCAGCAAACGCGCGCAGGCAGCCGCCGTCTTCGTGCCGGAGCCTGAAGCCAAGCCCGATCCCGCCAAGATTTCGATCGAGGAGATCTCCGAGCAGTCGCTCGTCACCGTCGAGCTTGGCTACGGGCTCGTCCACCTCGCCGACGAGCGTAAAGGCGCACCCCTCGTCACCCGGCTCACGGGCCTGCGCCGTCAACTCTGTCAGGCGTTCGGCTTCGTCGTACCGCGGTTCCGCATCCGCGACTCCTTTGACCTCCCGCCGGACCGCTACCGCGTGCTGCTCGGCGGCGCCCCGCTCGGGTCGGCGCAGATCCGCACCGACCGGGTTCTCGCCATCGACACGGGCGATGCCACCGGCGGCGACGCCTTGCGCGGCGAAGCCACGGTCGATCCCAGCTTCGGCTGCCCCGCGCTGTGGATCGAACCCTCGGCCCGCGATCTCGCCGTCGCCGAAGGGTATCTGGTGGTCGACGCCGAAAGCGTCATCGCCACCCACGTCAACCAGCTCCTGGCGGCGCGCCCGCAGGAACTGCTCGGCCCCGACCAGGTGCGCGAACTGCTCGATACGGTCCGCGACCGCAATGCTCAGCTGATCGATACGATCACGCCGCAGCCGCTGTCGCTCGCCGCGATCACCCGCGTGATGCGCTCGCTCCTGGCGGACGGCATTTCGCTAGCGCACCCGCTCCCCGTTCTCGCCAGCCTGTCTCAGGCAGCGCAGCAAACGACCGATCACGACCGCCTGATCGACATGATCCGCTCCGATATCGGAGCGATGATCGTCGGGCAGGTCTGCGGGCCGGATGAGCGCCTGCCAGTGATCACGCTCGCAGCCGAGCTTGAAGAGATGGTCGTTGGCGGCATGCAGGATCCCACCACGGGGCAAGTCATCATCGAGCCCGACCTAGCGCGCTCGCTCGGCGAGCGGATTGCCGCGATCGTCGCGGGGCGCAAACCGGGTGAAGGCCCGCCTGCCCTCGTCGTCCAACCCCGCGCCCGCCGCCCAATGAGCGCGCTGCTCAAGCTGCGCGCGCCTGGATGCCTGGTGATTTCCATCAACGAACTGCCCGTCGCTCAGCCGATTGAAGTCATCGCCGTCATTGGCGGCGAGAGCGAGCAGGCGCTGCAACAGGCCGCGGCACTGCCCGAAGAGGCGGTCATGCCTGACTATGAGAGGGAGGCCTTGGCCGCATGATTCAGGATCATTCCCGGTTTTCGGTGACCAAAGCCTATCGCGGCGAAGTGGGCGAGCGTGTCGAACGTTTCCTGCCGATGGTCCGCAAGCTGGCCTGGCACCTGGCCGGCAGCGCTGGCCCCTCGCTCGATGTCGACGATCTGATGCAGGCCGGTCTGGTCGCTCTGACCGAATGCGCTCAGCGCCACGACGGCCCCAGCGAAGATGGCTTCGCCGCTTACGCCAAATTGCGGGTCCGCGGTGCCATGGTTGACGTGCTGCGCAGCTCCTCCCCTGAAGCGCGCGGCGCGCGTGAGAAACGCCGCCGTATCGAGCAGGCCGAGCATCGCTTGCGGTTGCAGCTCGGCCGAGCTCCCAAACCGGCGGAGACGGCGGCCGCGATGGGACTGGCGCTGGCGGAGTTCGAGCGGCTTCGCGCCGATTGCGCGGCGCTCCATCTCGATTCCATCGATGAATGCTATTCCGACAGCTCGGTTCTGTTCGCGGCGCAGGATGATGATGCCGAAACAGCGCTTCTCCAGCTTGAGGATCGCGAGCGCCTGATCGAGGAAATCGGCGCGCTTCCCGAGCGGCTGCAGATGGTGATCCAGCTCTACTTCGTCGAAGAACTCAACCTGTCGGAAATAGCCGAGGTGCTCGGCGTCAGCGTCCCACGCGTGCACCAGCTCAAGGCGTCGGCGCTCGACAAGTTGCGGCTAGCGCTCGCCGCGTGAAGCAGGCACTTCTCGCGGAAAAGCGCGGCTAGGGGCTTTCCAGCAGCGCCCCTGCGCTTATCATGCCCGCCGCACCCGGAATCGTCCGGGCGGGGAGAGGGCATGACGAGAGTACCGGCTGCGCGTTCGAAGACGTTCGGCGTCGCGGCGCTGTTGACAGCAGCAGCCTTGGCGGCGCCTGTGCAGGCACAAAGCGTCGATGCCCAGATTACCGAGCTGACGCAGCGGGTCGAGCGGCTCGAAGGCACCCGCGCGGTCAAGAAGCTCCAGCGGGCGTTCGGCTACTATGTCGATCGCGGCCTGTGGGGCGATGCTGCCGACTTGTTCGCCGATGACGGCACGCTTGAGCTCGGCTCGGACGGCGTTTACGTCGGACGCGACCGGATTCGCGAATACCTGAAGCGCCTGCACGGCGGTCAGGAAGGCCTGATCTACGGCCAGCTCAACGAGTGGGTGACTTTGCAGCCGGCGATCGCTGTGGCTCGAGATGGTCAGAGCGCCACCGCTCGCTGGCGCGATCACGGCATGCTGGGCCAGTACAAGCAGCACGCCGAGTGGCGCGACGGCATCTACGAGAATACTTACGTCAAAGAAGACGGCGTCTGGAAGATCCAGTCGCTGCGCCTCTACGTGAACTTCCTCGTGCCTTACGAAAAGGGCTGGGCTCGCCTTCAGCCGGGCGAAGGATTGGTGCAGAGCGAAGTGTCGCGGGCCTTTCCGCCTGATCGACCTTCGACGGTGAGTTACCAGCCCTTTCCGGCGACGCAGGTCCCGCCGTTCCAGGCGCCGAACCCAGTCACGGGTCGGCCGGTGAGAGGAGCCAACTGATGAGCATGCCTCGGATCATCGGCCTGGCCTGCGCAATGGCTATCCTCGCGCCTGCCCCCGCGCTAGCGCAGAGCTCGGTGCAGGAGCGGTTGGCCGCTTATCGCGACCGTGTCGACAGGCTTGAAGCCGAAGACGCCATAGAAAACCTTCAGGCCACCTTCGGCTACTACTTCGACAAGGGGTTGTGGAGCGAAGCGGCGGAGCTTTTCGCCAACGACGCCAGCTTCGAATACGGCCAGCGCGGCGTCTATGTAGGCAAGGACCGCATCCGCCGGGCGATGCTGCTGTTCGGACCTGAAGGGCTCGCGGCCGGCCGGCTGAACAATCACATGCAATTGCAGTCGATCATCACCGTGGCGCCCGACGGCCGCACCGCCACAGCACGCTGGCAGGGCATGGTCCAGCTTGCCGAGCCCGGCGCGAACGGAGTCTGGGGCGTCGGCATTTACGAGAACGCCTACGTCAAGGATCGCGGCACCTGGAAGATTTCGAAGCTGCACTTCTATCCGGTGGCGCTGACCGACTACGATCTCGGCTTCATGCGCTCGGCGCTCAGAATGGACGGCCCGAGCGCGCTGTTCCCGCCTGACCATCCACCGACGGAAGTCTATCGCACGTTCCCGGCGGCCTACATCCCGCCGTTCAGCTTCGATCATCCGGTGACCGGCCAGTCGCTCAAGGATATTCCGCAACCGGCCGACGACGTGGTGGGGCGCCCATGAGAACCGTACTTTCGCTCGCCGCCGCGGTGGTAGCCGTCGCAGCCGCTCCTGCCTCCGCGCAAACCGCCGAAGAACGCCTCGACCAGCTCGACGCCCGCATCACCCGGCTCGAGGACCTGAACGCGATCGAGCGGTTGCAGAAGGCTTACGGCTACTTCGTCGATAAGGGGCAGTGGACGCACCTCTCGGAGCTCTTCACCGACGACGCGACGCTTGAGATCGGCGGCAAGGGCCTGTTCCTCGGCAAGCACCGCGTGCTCGAATACATGCAGACCGCCTTCGGGCCTGACGGCGCCAAGCCCGGGGTTCTCGCCAACCACATGCAGTTCCAGCCGATTCCAGACGTCTCGGCCGACGGCAAGACCGGCTGGGTGCGCAGCCGCGCCTATGTGATGAGCAACGCCGGGTGGGGCCTGCCGCTCTACGAGAACGCCTACGAGAAAGGCGAGGACGGGGTGTGGCGGATCAGCCGCCTGTCCGGCCCCTTCACGATGTACACCAACTGGGAAGGCTGGGGTAAGAACGCGCTCAACAACACCTGGCCAGACAAATTCGACCCCCCGCCGGATCTGCCGCCAAGCACGGTCTACTTGACCTATCCGGCCTACTACATCGTGCCGTTCCACTACCCCAATCCGGTGACCGGCCAGGCGTTCGTGCCCGACAAGGGCGAAGTGGGCGCCTATCACCGCCCGCCAGGCACGGCCGAGCAGGCCGAAGCACTCCAGGTCGGCCGACTGGTCGATGGAACCCAGCCGATCGCCGAACCTCCCAGGGACTGATATGATGCCGACCCAGCGTGCCTGCCCCCGTTCTCAGCGGCGGAAGGGGTTCCGGACTGTGATGGCCGCGCTCGGCCTGCTTGCGCTTGCCGCCTGCGCGACCGCGTTCGAGCAGCCGGCGCGCTGGGCGGCGGACGACCCGCTCGCCTCGCCTGCCGCTGGTGAATGGACGAGCGACGGCCGCGATTATTCCGCGCAGCGCTACAGCCCGCTGACCCAGATCGATGCCGGCAACGTCGGCCAGCTCGGCCTCGCCTGGTTCGACGATCTCGGGACCTTCCGCGGGGTCGAGGCGACGCCGCTCTATGCCGACGGCGTGCTCTACAACATCCTGCCGTTCAACGTGACGATCGCCTACGACGCGCGCACCGGGGAGCGGTTGTGGACTTACGATCCGCAAGTCCCGCGCGAATACTCGCGCTACTCGTGCTGCGAGCCGGTCAGCCGCGGCTTGGCGATGTCTGGCGACAAGATCATCATCGCCACGCTCGACGGCCGCCTGATCGCGCTCGACAAGACCAGCGGCGAGCCCGTCTGGACCAGCCGCGCCTTTCCGCTCGACAGCGGCTTTGCCTATTCAATCACCGGCGCGCCGCGCGTGTTCGGCGACATGGTCGTGGTCGGCCAGTCCGGCGGCGACTTCGGCGTGCGCGGCTTTGCCGCCGCCTTCGACGTCGAGACGGGTGAGAAGCGCTGGAAGTTCTACCTGACCCCCGGCAACCCGGCCGACGGTCCCGATGGCGAAGCCTCGGACTCGGTAATGGACTGGGTCCGCGCCACCTGGTTCGGCGACAAGTACTGGGAGCTGGGCGGCGGCGGCAACCCGTGGGATGCGATCGCTTACGATCCCGAACTCAAGCTGGTCTACGTCGGCACCGGCAACTCGACCCCGCACGCCCGCTATTATCGCTCGGAGAACAAGGGCGACAACCTGTTCGTCTGCTCCATCGTCGCGCTCCATGCCGAAACCGGTGAGTACGCCTGGCACTACCAGATGAACCCAGGCGAGGAGTGGGACTGGACCTGCACCCAGTCGATGATCAGCGCCGATCTCGAGATCGACGGCAAGCAGCGCAAGGTGCTGATGCAGGCGCCGAAGAACGGGTTCTTCTACGTGCTCGATCGCGCGACCGGCGAATTCATCAGCGCCGGCGCGCACGTGATGCAGAACTGGAATGAAGGATTCGAAGCCGACGGCCGGCCGATCACCAGCGAAGCGGTGCGCTATGGCTTCGATCCGGCGCTAGTCATGCCGGGGCCGGGCGGCGCGCACAACTGGTTCCCCATGGCCTACAGCCCGCGGACAAAGTTGGCGTATTTCCCGGCCTACCAATCCGGTTTCGTCTTCGCGCTCCAGCCAGACTGGAAGCCGCAGCCGCTACGCTCAAACAGCGGATGGGGCGGTTACACCGGCGAGGCCGCGCAGAAGCGGGCTCCTCTCCAGGAACAGGCCAACGCGATCGAGAAAGCCTGGCTAACCGCCTGGGACCCGGTGAAGCAGCAGGCCGCGTGGAAGGTCGAGCTGCCGCGCCACGGCAACGGCGGTGTCCTCGCCACCGCTAGCGACCTGGTGTTCGCGGGCACGACCAAGCAGACCTTCTCGGCCTTCGACGCCCGCACCGGCCAGATCCTGTGGGAGTATCCGACCCAGAGCGCGCCGGTCGCCGGCGGCATCACCTACATGCTCGACGGCGTGCAGTACGTCGCCATCAACGCCGGGTGGGGCGGGGGTGCGGCGCAGATCGAGCAGTCCGCGGGGATCGAGCTGCCACGCGCGCCGGCGCGGCTGCTGGTGTTCAAGCTCGGCGGTACGGGCCAGCTTCCGCCGCTTGCCGCCCGCGAGCCGGTCCAGCCGCCTCCGCCGCTGCGCGCCAGCGAAGCCACGGTGCAGCGCGGGGGCCAGCTCTATGCCGAGACCTGCGCGGTGTGCCACGGTCAGCGCGCGGTCGGCGGGGTCAAGGACTTGCGCCACATGACCGCCGAGGCTCATGCGAAGTTCAACGCCATCGTGCTGGAGGGTCTCTACCTCGACAAGGGCATGGCCAGTTTCGCCGACCTGCTCGACCAGGAGCAGACCGACGCGATCCACGCCTACCTGATCGCCCGCGCCAACGAGGACTGGGGGCGGAGCGAGTAGCCGTCCCTCAGCGTCCCGCTGTCAGTCGTTCTCGGGCGGGGGCGGCAGGCCCGCGTCGAGCCTTGCCGACAGCCCGGTGAGAAGCTCGTTGATCTCGTCGATCTTCTCCGGCGCCAGGCCGTGAAGCAGCCGCGCCCGCATCTCGTCGACGATTCCGAAGATCTCGGCCAGCGCGTCCTTGCCCTCCGGGGTGAGGCGCAGTTGCTTGGTCCGGCGGTCGGCGGGATCCGTCAGGCGCTCGACCAGCCCGTCCTTCTCCAGGGTGTCGAGCATCCGCGTCATCGTCGGACCTTCGATCTTCAGCCGCCGCGCAATGTCCACTTGGGCGCTCAACGAAGGCGAGTTGATGATCGCCGCCAAGGCTTCCATGCGCGCGGAGCTTTGCCCGATCGCCCGCAGCCGCTCGTCGAGCAGGGCGCGCCAGCGGCGCGCCACCAGGACCAGGTTCACCGTCATGCGGATGTGCCGCGTCGTCCCGCCTGAGCGGTAGATCTCGAAATTGGACTTGGCCGCCTCGGGCTTCCCGTCGGCCGGTACCGTGCTCATCGCTCCCCCGCATCCCGCCGCCGGTGCTCGCCGCCAAAGGTAAGCTGGCGCGGCGCCACCTTGTCAAGATTTGCGACAATTTTGCCGGTTAGCGAACGGCTTTCCACACGCTAAGGCATGCTCTACTATCGAGAGACTTTTATCCGGGGATCGCCGCGCCCAGAATGGGCCTGCTCGGCCAACCGCGCTACTTAGGAGGATTTGCATGGCCTATCGGGTCGAGATCAACGGTGAGGTGCGCGAACTCGATGTGCCGGAAGACATGCCGTTGCTGTGGGCGCTCAGGAACGAACTCAACATGGTCGGCACCAAGTTCGGCTGCGGCGTCGGTCTATGCGGCGCTTGCACGGTTCATGTCGATGGCGTCGCTACCCGCTCTTGCTCACTGCCGGTCGGTACAATCGGCGACAAGAAGGTCACGACCATCGAAGCCTTGGGCGACAGTCCGGTCGGCCGCGCGCTGCAGCAGGCGTGGGTGGACGATGACGTGATGCAGTGCGGCTATTGCCAAGCCGGACAGCTGATGAACGCCACCGCGCTGCTCGCGCGCAATCCGAAGCCGAGCTCACAGCAGATCGACCAGGCGATGGCCGGCAATATCTGCCGCTGCGCCTGTTACACCCGCATCCATGACGCGATCGCCATGGTGGCGGAGAAGGGAACGGCCAATGTCTGAGACTATCGCCCTTTCGCGCCGCACTTTGCTCAAGGCCGGGGCTCTGGCCGGCGGCGGGCTGATGCTCACCGCGTCGATGCCGATGATCGCCAAGGCGGCGACCGCCGCCGGCGGGACCGAAGCGACGCTCAACGCCTATGTCTCGATTGCGCCCGATAACGCGATCACGATCGTCGCCCGCAACCCGGAGATCGGCCAGGGCATCAAGACGATGCTGCCGATGTTGATCGCCGAGGAGCTCGATGCGGATTGGGACCAGGTCCGCGTCACTCAGGCCGATTTCAACCCGCAGAAATACGGCTTCCAATTCGCCGGCGGCAGCTTCTCGACGCCGATGAACTGGATGCCGATGCGCCAGACCGGTGCGGCGGCGCGGCAGATGCTGCTGGAGGCGGCGGCCGGGCGCTGGGGCGTCGCCGCTTCCTCGCTGCGGACCGAGAAGGGCAAAGTGCTCGACGCCTCCGGCCGTTCGCTGACCTACGGTGAGCTCGCCTCGGATGCGGCGAAAGTTGCGGTGCCCGATCCGGCCAAAGTCCAGCTCAAGGACGCCAAGGACTTCAAGATCATCGGCCGCTCGATCCCGGGCGTCGATTCCGCGCGGATCGTGCGGGGTGAGCCGATCTTCGGCGTCGACACCCAGCTTCCGGGCATGAAGTACGCCGCGTTCGAGCGCGCGCCGACGTTCGGGGCTCGGCTGGTCTCGGCCGATGTCGATGCGGTGAAGGCCATTCCGGGGGTCGAGGACGCGATCGTCATGAAGGGCGGCGACAATCCCGAACTGCTGGTCGATGGCGTCGCGGTCATCGCCAACAACTGGTGGACCGCCAACAAGGCGCGCGAGAAGCTCTCCGTGCAGTGGGACAACGGCGAGTGGGGCAGCCACAGCAGCGCCGGCTATGACAAGCGGGCGGCCGAGCTGTGGTCCGAGCCGCCGCAGAGCGAGCTGCACAAGGAAGGCGACGTCGATGCCGCCTTCGCTTCGGCCGCCAAAGTGCTCGAGGCGGAATATGCCTATCCGTTCCTTGCCCACGTGGCGATGGAGCCGATGAACTGCACCGCGCTGGCCCATGCCGACGGGCGGATCGAGCTCTGGGCGCCGACCCAGAACCCGCAAGCGGGCGCGCAAGGCATTGCCCAGCAGCTCGGCGTCGCGCCGGACAAGATCGCAATCCATATCACCCGCATGGGTGGTGGCTTCGGTCGTCGCCTCACCAACGACTACATGGTCCAGGCGGCGGCGATCGCCGCCAAGAAGCCAGGCACGCCGATCCAGCTGATCTGGAGCCGCGAGGACGACATCCGCAGCGACTTCTACCGGCCCGCCGGCTGGCACCGCCTGCGCGCGGCGCTCGATGCGAACAACAAGCTCGTTGGCTTCGAGGACCACTTCGTCACGTTGTCGAAGAACGGCCAAGTGCCGTTCGAAGCTTCGATGGGAGCTACCGAGTTCCCGGCGCGGTTCGTCGAGAACGTGCGTTACGTGCAATCGACGATGGAGACCCGCATTCCGACGGGTGCACTGCGCGCGCCGCAGTCGAACGCGCTGTCGTTCGTCATGCAATCGTTCCTCGACGAAGTCGCGCATGCGCAGGGACGCGATCTGCCAGCGCTGATGCTCGAGCTGTTCGGAGACCGCGAGCCGCTTCCGGGCACCCCCGGTATGGGCGGGATGCAGAACCCCGGCTTCAGCCCGCCGCGCGCCAAGGGCGTGATCGAAAAGGCGATGCAGATGTCCAACTGGTCCGGCGGCACGCCCGACGGACGCGCCAAGGGCTTCGGCTTCTACTACAGCCACCTCGGCTATTTCGCCGAAGTGGTCGAAGTCAGCCTCGGTTCGCGGGGCCAGATCCAGGTCCACGACGTCTGGGCTGCCGGCGATGTCGGCAGCCACATCATCAACCCGTTTGGTGCGCTCAACCAGGTCGAAGGCTCGATCATCGACGGCATCGGTCAGGCGGTCGGCCTTGCCGTCGAGATCGAGAACGGCGGTGCCAAGCCCACCAACTTCCACGAATATGAAATTCCGCGCATGCCGATGACGCCGCGGATCCATACCGAATTCGTGATCACCGACAACTCGCCGACCGGCATGGGCGAACCGGCGCTGCCGCCGGTCATCCCGGCGCTGGCCAACGCACTGTTCAAGCTGACCGGCAAGCGGGTGCGCAAGCTGCCGATCGACACCAGCCAACTGGTCTGACCCGAACAAGGGGCGGGGAAAGCATCCGATGGATGATCTCCCCGCCCTCGCCGTTCCCGAGGCCGCAGAGCATGCTGCCGCCGAAATCTCCGAGCGCTCTTACCAGCGTGAGGACGGCAGCTTGGTCATCGACATCCTGATCCCGGCCTCGTGCGGCGAGAGTAACGAGCGCGAAATCGTCGTTTGTGCGTCCGACGGCTCGGAGCACCGCCTCCCCGCATCGATCCCCCCGCCTCCGCCAGAACAGGGCTTCAAGCCCGAAGTCCAGATTGCCCCTAACGCCAAGGCGAGGATGCGTGCCGAAGCAGGCGAAGGCGGCGCGGACCGGATGATGGTGGACTTGGTCGTCAAATTTTGAGTGCGACCGTTCCCGCCTTAGACTGGGTCAGCCAGAGCTGCCTGGCTCATTCCTCCCAGCCGGTGGGGCTCATGTGCGGCAGCACCACGCCGACCGCTTCGATCTCGTGCATTTCCCCGCCCCAGACTTTGTAGATGTGGATCGCCGGCATATCGAAACCGGCTCCGGTCGAAGCGCGGATCACCCGGTGGTCGGCACCCGGGACGCCGATCAGCTTGTAACGCTCTTCCTTCATGTCGTGGCGGAAGTGGCTCATGCCCCAGACCAGGCCGGTTACGGTGTCGGCGATCTCGACGCGGCGGTTGTCGATGGTGTCGATATACTCCCACATGTTGGTGTTCATCTGCGCTTCGCAGCCGAGCCCGCCGAGATAGGCGAACACCGGATCGGACTGGCCCCCCGCCGGTCCTGCCGGGCGGTTGAAGGCATTGCGGGAAGTCTGGAAGCCGTTCTCGTGCCGCACGCAATCGTCGGAGAATGGCGTCATCGCTCCGTTGCCGAGGTCGAGCGCATCGTAATAGCTCATGCCGATGTGGATCAGCCGCCCGCGCGCATCGGCGTAAGGCTCGGACACCTCGCGCAGCAGGGCCGGGCGCACCGCGCGCAGGTTGTTGAGCTGCGGCTCGCTGAGGTTGCCGGCGATGATATGCTCGGCCTCGACGATCCGTCCGTTCTCGCGCTTCAGGCGGATACCGACGAGCGCCGGCTCGCCGTCTACTTCCATCATCGCCATCAACCCGACCTGCTGCGAAACCGGGTCGGGCACCGGGATACGGAATTCGGTCACGCCGCCGGTGGCGTTGCTCCAAAGCCCTTCATCCTGGCCTATCCGCTTCAGGTTCTCGACCGTCACCACATCGCTGGCCAGCGGCACTCGCGACGGATCCTTGGCGACGAGCGCGGCGGCATAGTCGTCAGCCATCTTGATCAGGCATTCGCGGTTGCAGTCCTGCGCTTGCGTCCCGGCGGGCACCGCAATCGCGAAGGCGGCGGCGAAAAGCAGCTTCATCCTCATGTCGGCCATCCTTCCCTCGTCCGGGCATCTTGGCGGCCCGGTTGCTAAAGGATTATTGGACCAGATGAAGCAGCGGGCAAGCCGCTTGTCAGCATGGCGGCAACGCGGTCTAAAGGCGGCGACGATACGAGAGGGGCAAGCGATGACGGGACGGCAAGTACTCAAGGCACTGGCATCGGCGAGCGCCGCGGTTGCGGCCCTTGCAGCGGCGCCCGCCGCAGCGGCCGAGTGCGGCGAACTCGCGCGCCTGGCGCTGCCTGACGGTCAGGTCACGGCCGCTGCCCGCGTGGCCGCCGGTGCTTTCGAGCAGCCGGGTCTCCCCGGCAACTTGCCACCCGGCGTAGCCAACGCGGCGTACCGGGACATGCCGGAGTTCTGCCGCGTCCAGGCGACGCTGACACCGACCAGCGATTCGGACATCAAGGTCGAAGTCTGGCTCCCGGCTAATGGTTGGAACGGCAAGTTCGTCGGCATTGGCAATGGCATCTGGGCGGGTCAGCTCAGCTATTCGCAGATGGCCGACCCGGTGAAGCGGGGCTACGCTGCGGCGACCACCGACACGGGCCACACCGGCAACGGTCTCACTGCGGAGTTCGCGATCGGCAAGCCCGAGAAGCTCGTCGATTTCGGCTACCGCGCGGTTCACAAGATGGCGGTGACTGCCAAGCGCGCGATCGAGGCGTTCTACGGCCGCGCTCCCGAGAAATCGTACTGGAATTCGTGCTCGACCGGCGGCCGGCAAGGTTTGATGGCGGCTTACCGCTATCCCAACGATTTCGACGCGATCAGCGCGATGGCGCCGGCCAATCCAATGACCGACCTGATGGTCCAGTCGATGTGGGCTGGCTGGCAGCCGCAGCGCCAGCCAGGTGCGGCGCTGTCGATGCCGAAGCTCACCGCCGTCCACAACGCTGCGGTCAAGCAGTGCGACAAGCTCGATGGGCTTGAGGATGGCCTGATCGGTCGCCCCGATGCCTGCAGCTTCGATCCGGCGACGATCCAGTGCAGCGCCGGAACCGACAACGACCAGTGCCTCACCCCGCCGCAAGTCGAGACGATGCGCGCACTCTATGGTGGTATCCCGCATCCCGAGGGCGGCCGCTACTTGCCCGGCTGGCCTTATGGCAGCGAGATGCAGATGGCCGCGCTGATCATGGGCGAGCGGCCGTTCCCGGTGGCTTACACCTACTTCTCGATGCTGGTCTTCGGCAACCGGGCCGACTGGGACTGGAAGAGCTTCGACTACTATCGCGACGCGCTTATGGGCCGCGGTTACGGGGCCTCGATCCTCGACGTTCCGGCCGAAGGCCTGCAGGCGTTTTTCGGCCGCGGCGGCAAGCTACTGCTCAGCCACGGCTGGAACGACGGGCTGATCCCCGCCGCCAACACGCTGAACTTCCACCAGCGCCTCCTCGCGTCGCTGCCGCAGACCCAGGCTGATCAGCAGCTCCGCCTGTTCATGGCCCCGGGCATGGACCATTGCTCGGGCGGCGAGGGACCGAGCGAGTTCGACACGCTCGGGACGCTCGACGCCTGGGCTACCACCGGCACCGCGCCCGAACGCATCATTGCGACCCGGCCGACCGCGGTGGCCGGCCCGCCGGGAGCGCCGCCTGCACCTCCTCGCGCGCCGATGTCTCGCCCGCTCTGCCCTTACCCGCAGTACGCCCAGTACACCGGCAGCGGCGACACCAACGCCGCCGAGAACTTCCGCTGCGTCACGCCGAGCTGATGAATGCAAGCTAGCTTTGCCGACGACCGCGCTGCCCTGCGGGCTGCCTGCGAGGACGGCGTCGGCCTGTGCACGATCGTCGGCATCGACGGCAGCTTCTCGCGCCGGCTTGGCGCCCAGCTTGCGGTGCATGCGGATGGCGCGATCACCGGCAGCCTTGCCGACGGTTGCCTTGAAAAGCAGCTGGCCAGCGAAATCGCCGCGGCAACGCAGCCGGTGGTCAAGCGCTTCGGCGCGGGCAGCGAACTGATCGATTTCCGCCTTCCCTGCGGCAGCGGCCTCGACCTGCTGATCGATCCGTCCCCTGACCGCGCTGCCTGCCGCGCGGCGGCCGAGCAGCTCGCCCGGCGCGAGGCCGCGGCGCTTGCGCTACCCGCCGAGGCCCTGCCGCAGCGCGACTATATCCCGGCGCTGCGCCTGCAACTCTTTGGAGAAGGCCCGGAACTGGAAGCCCTCGCCGCGCTTGCCGCCGCATCGGGGCTGGAGGTCGAAGCGCAGGGCAAGGACGCGCTCTCGCTTGGCCGTCGCCCCCAGGGCCTCACCGCCGACCCCTGGACTGCGATCGTCCTGCTGTTCCACGACCACGAGTGGGAGCAGGCGATCCTCGAATGGGCGCTCGGCACCCCCGCGTTCTTCATCGGCGCTCAGGGCGGCTTCGAGGCCCGCCGCGGCCGGAGCGAGCGTCTCGCCGCCGCCGGCACGCCGCCCGACCAGCTCGCCCGCATCCGCTCCCCGGTCGGCGTCATCGCCCGCAGCCGCGAGCCGGGCGTGCTGGCCCTCTCGGTCTTGGCCGAAGTCGTCGGCGAATACGAGGCGCTCCACCCGCATGGCTGAACCGCCGCTGGTCGCGGTGCTCGCCGCCGGCCGCGCCATCCGCTTCGGCGGCGGCAAGCTGGAAGCCCGCTGCGCCGGCAAGCCGCTCGGCCGCTGGGCGCTCGATGCGGTGGAAGCGGCGGGGCTCTCGCCCGGGCTGATCGTCAGCGGTCCCGAGGGCGTCAGCTTCGCCGAAGGCTGGACCGTAGTCATCAACCCTGATCCCGGCGCCGGGCTCGGCGCCTCGCTGGCCCTGGCGGCGAACCTGGCGCTGTCAGGGGCCCGGACTTCGCTGCTGGTCCTCCTCGCCGATATGCCGCTGGTCACGCCGGCTTACTTGCGCGAGCTCGCCTGGGGCCGCGCACCCGTGGCGACGCGCTATCCGGACGGCCGCCCCGGCGTTCCCGCGCTGCTGGACAGAGCCTTGCTGGAACGCGCCACGAACCTGACCGGCGACCGCGGTGCAGGTCCTCTGCTGGTGCGCGCCAACTTGCTCGATCCACCGCCGGGCAGCTTGCGCGACGTCGATACGGCGGAAGATCTGGTGGAAATGGAGCGCGTACTTTCCTCTTAGCTTCGGGAATGACGAGCTAAGGCGGCCCAGCCCGCACCGTCACCGGCTCGCCCGCGCGCCTCACCGAGATTCGCTCGATCAGCCCCTCGCGCA
>CAYTPY010000034.1:15310-18084 GCA_964439725.1 uncultured Erythrobacter sp.
GTCACCGGCTCGCCCGCGCGCCTCACCGAGATTCGCTCGATCAGCCCCTCGCGCAGCGCGTAAGTCACCACCACCCGCACTTCGATGTAGTCGCCCTTGCTCAGCGGCCCGACCACGAAATCTGGCGCATCCGCCACCGCGGTGAACCGGCTCGTGGTATCGCTGACGATCTCCTCCTCGCTCGCTTGAAGCGAATGCACCGTCAGGCTCTCGCGCACCCTCTCGAACATCGCGGTGTAGAAGTCGGCGATTGCCTGCTTGCCCTGCATCGGCGGCACCGAGCCGAGCAGCAGTTCGACATCGTCGGTATAGAACCGCGTGTAGCGCTCCGGATCGCCGGCCGAGAATGCCGCGGTGTACGCTTCGTACGCCGCCATCTGGCTCGGATGCGGGCCGAGCGGGGGCAGGGTGGTGACGCCCTTGCCGACCGGCCAGGTCATCGTCTTCAGCCGCCAGACCTGCCCCGCCTCGTTGAGGATGTAGTGCGCCAGGAACTTGACCGTGATCGAATCCCCGGGAAGCAGCGGCTGGAACGGGAACTCCGGCCGCGGCTTTGTGGCGTGGAAATCCATGTCGATCTCGGCAAACACGTCGCGCCCCTGCTGCACGTAAGCCACGATCCGCGGGCACTCGCGCACCCCGTCATGCGCCCAGGCGAGGAACCGGCGCATCCCATCGCGCCCCTCGAAGGTGCCGCTGCTGCTCTCCATCGCGCAGTCCTCGGCGAACCAGCGCTCGACCAGCGCCTCGTCGTCGCCGGTCAGGAAATCCGCGACATAGGCTTCGTAATCGAAAGTCATTCCAGCTCCAGGATCACCGCGTCCGCCGCCAGCGTCTGCCCCACCTCCGCGCGGATGTCGCTCACCACTCCCGCCTTGGCGCTGCGCAGGATGTTCTCCATCTTCATCGCCTCGACCGTGGCGAGCGGCTGCCCCGGCTCGACCCGCTCGCCTTGGGTCACATGCAGCGCCACCAGCAGCCCCGGCATCGGCGAAAGCAGCAGCCGCGACAGATCGGGCGGCACTTTCTCGATCATGTGCGCGGCCAGCGGCGCGACATGCGCCGGCAGCACCCGCGCCCGGTGCTGGCGTCCCCGCGTGGTGATCAGCCAGTCGAGCCCCTCGCGCGCGACCTTCAGGCCCAGCGTCTCACCGTTGCCGCTCGCCGTGGCCGTGCGCATCCCCGGCCGCCAGTCGCAGGTCCCGTCGATCCGCTGCCCATCGACCAGCGCGTGGCCTTCGCCCAGCTTAACCGCAAACTCGCGGCCCGCCATGCGCACCGCCCATTCCGTCGGCACCGGCGGCGCACCGTTGAGCTGCCCCGACACCCGCCGCGCCTGCGCTGCCCGGGTGAACGCATTGCCCGCCGCCACCGCTGCGATCAGCCGCAGCCGCGCCTCGTCCGCCGGCGCGCCTTCGAACCCCTCGGGATACTCCTCGGCAATGAACCCGGTGGTCAGCTCGCCGGCGCGAAATCGCGGGTGCTGCATCAGCGCGGAGAGGAAATCGACGTTATGTCCCGGTCCCTCGATCTCGAACCGGTCGAGCGCCTCCACCTGCAAGTCCGCCGCCCCCTCGCGCGTCGGCGCCCAGGTGATCAGCTTGGCGATCATCGGGTCGTAGAACATCGACACCTCGCCGCCCTCCGCGACGCCATCGTCGATGCGGATGTACGGCTCCCCTCCCGCCTGCGGGAGGGGCTGGGGGTGGGCCTGTGTTTCTTCGGCCGCGGACGCACCCATCCCCGGCCGCGGTTCCTTCGGAACACCTGCGGTTCCCCGCAAGCGGGAGGGGGGTGAATACCGCACCAATCGCCCGGTGCTCGGCAGGAACCCGCGATAGGGATCCTCGGCATAGACCCGCGTCTCGATCGCCCAGCCGTCCAGCCGCACATCGTCCTGCCCGAACGCCAGCTCCTCGCCAGCCGCCACGCGGATCATCTGCTCGACCAGGTCCAGCCCGGTCACCGCCTCGGTCACCGGATGTTCGACCTGGAGCCGGGTATTCATCTCGAGGAAGTAGAAGCTCTCGCCCGTCGGGTCCGCGCCCGAGACGATCAGCTCCACGGTCCCGGCCGAATGATACCCCACCGCCTGCGCCAGCGCGATCGCCTGCGCGCCCATCCGCTGCCGCATCTCCGGCGTGACGAACGGGGAGGGCGCTTCCTCCACCACCTTCTGATGCCGCCGCTGGATTGAGCATTCCCGCTCGCCGAGATGCACCAGGTTGCCGTGCTGGTCCCCCAGCACCTGGATTTCGATATGCCGCGGGCTGTCGATGAACTTCTCGATCAGGATGCGGTCATCGCCGAAGCTCGCCAGTGCCTCGCGCCGCGTCGCTTCGAAGCCCTCTCGCACTTCCGCATCCGAATACGCCAGCCGCATGCCCTTGCCCCCTCCGCCAGCCGAAGCCTTGAGCATGACGGGATAACCGATTTGGTTAGAAATGTCAAGAGCAGAGGCTGTATCGGCAATCTCGCCGACAAATCCCGGCACCACGCTGACGCCCGCGGCTTGGGCGATCCGCTTGCTTTCGATCTTGTCGCCCATAGCCGCGATGGCACTCGCGGGCGGCCCGATGAACACGATCCCCTCCGCCGCGAGCGCCTCGACGAAACTCGCCCGCTCGGACATAAAGCCATATCCCGGATGCACTGCCTCCGCGCCCGTGGCCTTGCAGGCTTCGAGGATCCTGTCGGCGCGCAGATAGCTCTCGGCTGCGGGCGAGGGCCCGATATGCACCGCCTCGTCCGCCAGCTTCACGTGCGGCGCGCGC
>CAYTPY010000034.1:18184-20188 GCA_964439725.1 uncultured Erythrobacter sp.
CTGATCCAGCCCCTGGCTCAGGTCGGCGATGATGTCGTCGATGTGCTCGATGCCGACCGACACCCGCACCACGTCGGCTCCCGCTCCCGCCGCTGCCAGCTCGGCTTCCGAAAGCTGGCTGTGCGTGGTCGAAGCCGGGTGGATGATCAGCGAGCGCGTGTCGCCCAGGTTTGCCAGGTGGCTGAACAGCTTGACCGAGGACACCAGCTTCACGCCCGCGTCGTATCCGCCGTTGAGGCCGAAGGTGAACACCGATCCGCCTTTGCCGCCCAGGTACTTCTGCGCCAGCGCGTGGTACGGGCTGTCGGGCAGGCCGGCGTAGGACACCCAGTCCACTTTCGGGTGCTGCTGCAGCCACTGCGCGAGCGCCAACCCGTTGCTGCAGTGCCGCTCCATCCGCAGCGCCAGCGTCTCCATGCCGGTCAGCGCCAGGAAGGCGTTCATCGGCGCCATCGCCGGGCCTAGGTCGCGCAGGCCCAGCACGCGGCAGGCGATCACGAAGGCGATCGGGCCCACCGCTTCGGTGAACACCGCGCCGTGATAGGAATCGTTGGGCTGCGTCATCGTCGGGAACTTGTCGCTGGCGGTCCAGTCGAACTTGCCAGAATCGACGATCAGCCCGCCGATCGAGTTGCCGTGGCCGTTTAGGAACTTGGTCGCCGAATGGACGACGATGTCCGCGCCGTGCTCGATCGGCCGGCACAGCATCGGGGTGGCCATCGTGTTGTCGACCACCAGCGGCACGCCGGCGTCATGCGCGACTTTGGCGATCGCCTCGATGTCCTGCACCACGCCGCCGGGGTTCGCCAGGCTCTCGATGAACACCGCGCGGGTCTTGTCGGTGATCGCTTCGGCGACTTTGGCCGGATCGTCGGCATCGACGAACTTGGTGTGCCAGTCCATCTTGCGGAAGCTGTGGCCAAGCTGGTTCAGCGAGCCGCCATAGAGCTTCTTCGCCGCGACGATTTCGCAGCCCGGCTCCATCAGCGTGTGGAAGGTCAGGAACTGCGCTGCGTGGCCCGACGCCACGCCCAGCGCCGCGGCGCCGCCTTCCATCGCCGCGATCTTGCCCTCGAGCGCGGCGTTGGTGGGGTTCATGATCCGGGTGTAGATGTTCCCGAATTCCTGCAGGTTGAACAGGCGCGACGCATGCTCGACGTCGTCGAACACGTAGGACGTGGTCTGGTAGATCGGCGTGATCCGCGCCTTGGTGGTCGGATCCGGCGCCGTGCCGGCGTGGACGGCCATGGTGTCGAGTTTGTGCGTTGCCTCGGGCGTGTCGGTCACGGGTGCTGCTCCTGCGTTCTGGTTCTTTGCCCCTGGAGTAGCGCGCCGCGGCGGCAACCCCAAGCCCCGCCGTGTTTCAGCGCTGCTGCGAGAGGCTGTCGGTCAGCTCGCGCAGCTGCTGCGTCCGCTGCTGTGAGAGGTGGGCCTTGCAGAAGGACACCAGCATCGGCTGCATCGACCCGCCGCGCGCGAGAAAGCTGTCGGCCAGGCAATGCGCGTCGCGAAACTTCAGCCAGGCGCGCTGCCCGTCAAGCAAAGTCTCGAAATGGCCGGCTTGGCTGTCGAACTCGCGGTCGATCTCGGCGTCCAGTGCCTTCATCAGCTCCGAAGTCTCCGCCCACTGCTCGTTCAGCAGCGCGTCGGCCGCTTCGAAGTCACGCGCGGCGCACAGGTTCATGTCCATCTGCGTCCGTGCATCGTTGCAGTCGGTCGCCTCTTCGGCGGCGCCGGCCTGCGCCAGCATCAGCAGGGCTGCAAACACGCTCACGCCCACGCGCGCCCCCTTTTCGTCATCCCCGCGAAAGCGGGGACCCAGTCGCATCTGCCGCAAGGATCCCCGGAACCCAATGGGTTCCCGCGTTCGCGGGAATGACGAAGGGAGAGGAAAGGTCCTGTCACTCCGCCGGCTCCATCGCGCAGGCCCGCATCGGCTCCTCGCCCTGGAGCGGCGTCAGCCCTAGCTTCGCGAACAGCGCGGCGTCGCTGTCGTCGCCGGCA
>CAYTPY010000035.1:0-19966 GCA_964439725.1 uncultured Erythrobacter sp.
TCCATGATGAACTTGCCGCCCCAGCCGTTGAAGCCGAAGCGCCGGGCGATGCGCTTGCCCGCTTCGTCGAAGATCACCAGCGGCCCGCTGTCGCGCACCCAGATGTCGCCATAAGCGTGGCGTTCGAAAGACAGCCCTGCACTAACGAGCTCGCGCGCCCGCGCTTCGTTCGCTGCGTCGCGCACCACCAGCCGGACTTCCTGGCCCGTTTCAGCAACCGCATTGGCGAAGGCGGCCATCTGCTCCTGCGCCGGCGCAAGGTCCTCGAGCCACAAGTCCGCAGCATGCGGGAAGCCGATCCAGATCCACTCCTGCTCGGCCCATTCGGCGGGCATGCGCACGGTCATCAGCAGCCTCCTGTCGCGGCGGCGCAGCTTTCGTGGCGCACGCGGCGGAATTCGTCGTCGGGGTACCAGTTGGGCCACGCCCGGCTTTCGCCGAGCATGCGGCCGAGGCGATAGAACAGTTGCACGTCTGCCATCACGCCGGCCCAGTTCCAGTTCAGATCGTACTCGTCGTCGGGCAAGTGATAGGCCCGGTCCCGGTATGCGGCCTCCCACGCTTCGCCAGCGGCGCGGCCGCCTTCGACGAGGTCCTGGCCGCTGTCGAGGTAGAACATCGGCACGCCGCGCTTAGCCAGGCTGAAGTGGTCGGAACGGTAGTAGTACCCGGCTTGCGGCGAGGAATCGGGCGTCGCGGTGCGGCCGACCGCCGTGAGCGCGGCTTCGAGGAACCCGTCGAGCTCGCTCTTCCCGCCGCCGATCACCGTCACGTCGCGGGCTGGCCCCGCCAACGACAGCGCGTCGATGTTGATCCCGCCGACCGTCCGGTTGAGCGGGAACACCGGGTTGGCGCCATAGAATTCGGAGCCGAGCAGCCCCGATTCTTCAGCCGTCACGGCCAGGAACACCAGCGAACGCGCCGGGGGCCCGGCTTTGGCGTGCGCCGCGGCCAGAGCGACTAGCGCCGCGGTGCCCGTCGCGTTGTCGATCGCCCCGTTGCAGATGTCGTCGCCTTCCGCATTCGGCGTGCAGCGGCCGAGATGGTCCCAGTGCGCGGTATGCAGCACGTATTCGTCCGGCCGCTCGGCGCCCGGCAACACACCGATGACATTGTTCGATGCGAAGCGGCGGATCGTGTTGTCGAACCCGGTCGAGGCCGTCACGCCCAGCGGCACCGGCGTAAAGCCGCGCTGCTTCGCCGCGGCCGAAAGTTGCGCGAAGTCGCGTCCCGCCGCGCCCACGATCTCCTCCGCCACGCGCTTCTGCACCCAGCCGTTGACCTGGGTCTGGCTCGCCCCGCCGTCGCTGCGGCTGGCGTAAGCCTGCGGGCCGGACCACGAGCTTTCGACCGTGCCCCAGCCGTACGCGGCCGGAAAATCTTCGTGGACGATCAGCGCGCCCGCCGCGCCTTGGCGTGCCGCTTCCTCGTACTTGTAGGTCCAGCGCCCGTAATAGGTCATCGCCCGGCCGTTGAACGGGCCCTCCAGCGTTTCGCTCTCGTAATCGGGATCGTTGACCAGGATCAGCGCGACCTTCCCGCGCATGTCGCTCCCGGCATAGTCGTTCCAGCCGCGCTCCGGCGCGTTGATGCCGTAGCCGACGAAGACGATCTCGCTCGGGGCCAGGTCGGTGCGCGCTTCTTCGCGGTAGGTAACGCCGACCCAGTCGGCGCCGTGCGTGTAGCTCTTGCCGGCGATGGTCAGCGGTTTGTGATTGCCGGCGGTAATCTCGACCAGCGGCACTTCCTGGAACCAGCTTCCCTGATTGCCCGGCTGCAATCCGGCGCGTTCGAACTGCTCGACCAGGTAAGCGATGGTTTTTGTTTCGCCTTCGGTGCCGGGGGCACGCCCTTCGAACGCGTCGGCCGACAGCGTGCGCGTCACCTCCTTCATCGTCGCTTCGGATATATCGCCCGGAGCGATCGCGATCGTCGGGCCCGCAGGCACACTGGCGCAGGCTGCCGTGGCGAGGGCGGCGGCAAAAGCGCAGGTCAGTCGCAACATGGCAGGGATGCACCTTGTGACGGAGGGGTTGGTGTCCCGCTTTGGCAAAGGCGCCGGCTCCCCGCAACCTCGGGGCCCGGGCAGCAGGCGGCGCTTGCCCTCCGCGCGCCGGCCATGCACTCAGGCGCGATGCAGGGCGATTGGCAGAACGCGATCGAACGGGCGCGCGCGCATTCGCCGTTCCTCGAGCTGGCCTTGCGCCGCCAGCCCGATCTCGCCGTCCTTCTTGAACGAGGCGAGGAACAGGCTGCATTCGCCTGGGCTCGCTCGGCCGGCACCGAAGCCCCCGACGTGCCCACGGCGCTGCGCCGCGAGCGGCTGGCGCTCGCCACCGCCCTCGCGATCGGCGACCTCGCCGGCGTCGTTCCGCTCGAGCGGGTCATGACCGAGCTCAGCAGCCTCGCCGATCGCGCCGTCGATGCCGCGATCACCGACGCGATCGCCCGCCGCGTGCCCAATGCCGAGCCGCACGGCTTCACGGCCATCGCGCTCGGCAAGCACGGTGCCGGCGAGCTCAACTACAGCTCCGACATCGACCCGATCCTGCTCTACGATCCCGAGACGCTGCCCCGCCGCGACCGCGACGAGCCGGGCGAAGCCGCGCAGCGTTACGCCCGCAAGCTGGTGGAGACGCTCTCCGCGCAAACGGGCGACGGCTATGTGTTCCGGGTCGACTTACGGCTGCGCCCCGCTTCCGAAGTCACCCCGCTTGCCATCTCGTTCAACGCCGCGCTCAGCCACTACGAAAGCTCGGCGCTCGCCTGGGAACGCGCCGCCTACATCCGCGCCCGCTCGGCCGCCGGCGACATTGCCGCGGGCGAGCAGTTCCTGGCGGCGATCCGCCCGTTCGTCTGGCGCCGCAGCCTCGACTTCATGGCAATCGAGGAAATCCGCCGTTTGACCAGCCGCATCCGCCGCGCCCACCGTGGGCCGCGAGAGCCGGGTCCCGGCTTCGACCTGAAGCGCGGCCGCGGCGGCATTCGCGAGATTGAGTTCTTCGCTCAGACGCAGCAGCTGATTTTCGGCGGCAGGCAGCCCTCGCTGCGCTTGCGTGGCACCCGCGCCGCGCTCGACGCCCTTGCTTCAGAGGGCGTCGTAGCGGCCGCCGACGCTGAGTTGCTCGGCGGGACTTACGACCGGTTACGGACGATCGAGCACCGGCTGCAGATGGTGAACGACCGCCAGACTCACTCTCTGCCCAGCGAACCCGCCGCACTCGATGCCGTTGCGCGCCTCGACGGGCTGCCTAACGGCGCTGCGCTGATCGACGAACTGCGCGCGCTCTGTGAGGCGGTCGGCGAGCGGTACGACAGCTTGCTCGACGGGGACCCCGCGCCCGCTGCCAGTTCGGAGTCGAAGGTCGGTGCTGAGCATCGCGAGCGCGTCCTGGAACGTGCCGCCCATTGGCGTGACACGATCCGAAGCTTGCGCGGCGTGGAAGCGCGCGCTGCGCTCGACGCCATGCTGCCTGACCTTATCGAAGCCGTGGGCCAGGCTTCCGATCCCGACCGCGCACTCGCCCGCTGGGAAACGCTGCTTTCGCGTCTTCCGGCCGCGGTAAACTTGTTTCGTCTGTTCGAGCAGCGTCCGGGGCTGCTCGAAATTGTCCTGCGCGTCCTGACGCTGGCTCCTCCCCTAGCCGATGAGTTGGCGCGGCGTCCCGAACTGCTCGATCGCTTGATCGACCGCAGCGCCTTCGACTTGCCCGCTGCCGTCGAGGACCTCGCCTCACGCATGCGGCGGGGCGAGGCTGGCGACGACTACGAGCGACGCCTCGACCGGATCCGCCGTATCGTGGGGGAGGAGCGCTTTGCGCTCGGCGTGCAATTGATCGAAGCGCGGCACGATCCGCTCGCGATTGCATCCGGCTTGTCCCGCGTCGCGGAAGCGGCCCTCGACACCGCTGGGGACGCGGCGCGCGAGGAGTTCGCACGCGTCCATGGGCACATCCCCGGCTCGGAGCTGGTTGTCCTCGGCCTCGGCCGGCTCGGCGGCGCCGCGCTGACACACGCGTCGGACCTCGACGTGGTTTATCTCTTCGTCGGCGAGCCCGAAGGCGAATCGGATGGCCGGCGTCCGCTTACCGCCTCGCTCTACTTCAACCGTCTGGCTCAGCGCTTCACGGCGGCGCTTAGCGTACCAACCGCCGAAGGCGCACTTTATGAGGTGGACACCCGCCTTCGTCCGCAAGGCAACCAGGGCCCGCTTGCCGTCAGCCTCGACAGCTTCGCTCGCTATCAGCGCGAGAATGCCTGGACCTGGGAGCACATGGCCCTGTGCCGAGCCCGGCCGGTGTTCGGCTCGGCAGAAGCCCGGCAGCGCCTCGCGTCGGTTGTGGGCGACGTGCTGCAAACCTCGCGAGACCCTGCCCAGTTGCGCACGGACGTGCTCAAGATGCGGACAGAGATGGTCACCCACAAGCCGCCAGCGGGCCCGCTCGATGCCAAGCTGCTACGCGGGGGCCTCGTCGATGGCGAGTTCATCATCCACTTCCTTCAGCTACGCAACCGCATCGCGTTCCGCCCCGCGCTCAGCGAAGCGAGTGCGGCACTGAGCGCGGCAGGCTTGCTCCCGCCGTCGTTTGCAGAGCATCAGGCCCTGCTGGCCCGGGTGCTGATCGCGGCCCGCCTCCTCGCCCCCGATGGCCGACCTCCGCACGAGACGGCCCGGAATGCGCTGGCGAGGGCCTGCGGCAAGCCCGATTACCCGGCGCTCTTGCAAGCCCTTGCCGAAGCACGCCATGGCGTTGCCCAAGCCTGGGCCGACACGTTCGGCGAAAAACTGGAGATCGACTCATGACCAAGCTGGCTGACGTCGGCGACACTCTTCCGGATATCACGCTGGAGACGCCGGATGGCGGCAGCGTCCGTCCCGCAGACTTCGCCGGCCGCAAGCTGGTACTGTTCTTCTATCCCAAAGACGACACGCCGGGCTGCACGGTGGAGAGCAAGGATTTCTCAGAGCTGCTTCCCGAGTTCGAAAGGGCCGGAGCGGCCGTTCTCGGGATCAGCAAGGACCCTCCGGCCAAGCACGCGAAGTTCGCAGCCAAGCACGGACTTACTGTTCCGCTCGCCACCGATGGTGAGGAGGGCATGTCCGACGCACTGGGCGTCTGGGGGGAGAAGCAGCTCTACGGCCGTAAGTTCATGGGCATGCACCGCACCACCTACCTGGTCGATGCCGACGGGCGGATCGCCCGGATCTGGCGCAAGGTGAAGGTCAAAGGCCACGCTGCGGAAGTGCTCGAAGCCGCCAAGGCGTTGTGAACTTGCCGGCGGCGACGTCGATTGCCGAGGCGATTCGACGCGTTCTCCTAACCGGAGAGGCCCGCGACAAAGTGATGGCCGCCCGCGCGTGCGTCCGCGCCTGGCGCAAAGGGGATTTGGCTTGGGACTTCACGGCGGCCATGCCGGATCGACCGGCCTGCCCGGAGGCACTGGAACTGCTGCCGGCCAACCGGATGCCCAAGCGGGCGGCCGGTGGCTCCCAGCGCAAGTCGGTCGCGCTGTGGCACTCTCTGGCCCACATTGAATTCGTCGCTATCGACCTCGCGCTCGACATGGCCGGCCGGTTCGGCGGCGAGATGGGCCGCCCCTTCGTCGATGATTTCCTATCTGTCGCCGCCGACGAGGCGATGCACTTCGTGCTCATCGATCGCAAGCTGCGCACGCTCGGCTCTTACTACGGGGCGCTCCCGGTCCATGGCGGACTATGGGAAGCGGCCGAGGCGACCCGCCATGACGTCGCAGCCCGCCTGGCGGTTGTTCCCATGGTGCTGGAAGCGCGCGGTCTCGACGTCACGCCAGCTACGCGTGACCGCCTTGTCGCCCAAGGCGACTCCCATGGCGCTCGGATCCTTGAGCGAATTCTGAGCGACGAGATTCGTCATGTCGCGGCCGGTACCAAGCACTTCGTCGCGCTCTGCCAACGCACGGGTAAACTGCCCGCGGAGCACTGGAATTTGCTGATCGAGCGGTACTTTAGGGGGACGTTGAAGCCGCCATTTAACGACTCAGCCCGCGCTGCAGCCGGTTTGTCGCGGGAATTCTACGATCGTGTTGCGTAGTTAACTTTCTGGCCCGTACACCTCCAATCGCTGAGACGGCGGGGGGTTCCGACCATCTCACAGATTTTAGTGCGGGCCGGTACGGGCCGCCGATTCGGGAATGCACGGTCTGCGGGACGCGGCTGTGACAAGGACGGGAAAACAAGTCGCATGTTCCTCAAAGCAGCTCTCGGGGCTCTTGCCGCCATCGCTCTGACTACTCCGGCAATGGCCAACGAGACCGCCACGACGACGCAGATTACCGGCGCTGTAGACACCGCGAAAGTCGCTCCGGGCTCTGGTGATCGCGAGTTTGCGGAGTTGTTCGCAAGCTGGCGTTCGATGGACAAGACCGGCATTGCCGGCGCGGCTCCGGTCCCCAGCGTTTCGATTCCCTCACGGATGCCTCTCGACAATGCCACGCTGACCAGCACATACGGCATGCGCACGCACCCGGTGCTCGGCGGCCGCCGTAACCACAATGGCATCGACCTGGCGCAGCCGACCGGCACTCCTGTTTATGCCACTGCCGATGGTGTCGTCAGCAAAGCCGAGCGCTTCGGCAGCTACGGCAACTACGTCCAGATCGAGCACGGCGGCGAACTGCAGACCCGCTACGCTCACCTATCCGGCTATGCGATCGCGGCCGGCGAGCAGGTCCGCAAGGGCCAGTTGATCGGTTTCGTCGGTTCGACCGGTCGTTCGACAGGACCGCACCTGCACTACGAAGTTCGCGTCGCCGGTGAAGCGGTCGATCCGCGGCCCTACCTCGTCGACAACCAGATTCAGCTAGCCGGGGCCGATTCCGGCCTCGGGCAGGGCGGCCCCCAGTAAAAGCACTCGCCAACGGCATGTGAGAGGGGCGCCCATGCGGCGCCCTTTTTCTATTGTGCCAAGAGCCGCTCCGCAATTCGGCGGATTTCGGCGCCCATGTCGGGACGTTCGAGTGCCAGCGCCAGAGTGGCTTCGACAAAGCCGGTCTTGCTGCCGCAATCGAAGCGGCGTCCGGCGAAGGTGACCGCGTGGAAAGGCTGGTCGCCGATCATCTGGGCCATTGCATCGGTGAGCTGGATCTCGCCGCCTGCCCCTTTTCCCTGGTTCTCCAGAGTGCGCATCACTTCGGGTTGCAGAATGTAGCGGCCGGAGATGATCTTGTTGGACGGGGCCTTGTCGACCGCCGGCTTCTCGACCAGGCCGCGCACTTCGGTGAGCGCGCCTTGGCTCGCGCCCGGATCGATCACACCATAGCTCGAGACTTCTTCTTGTGGGACTTCGAGCACTGAGATCAGGTTGCCGCCAACTTTCTCGTAAGCATCGACCATTTGCGCGAGACAGCCAGGCTCGCCGACCATCAGCTCGTCGGGCAGCAGGATGGCGAATGGTTCGTCCCCCACGATGGCTCGGGCGCACCAGATTGCGTGGCCTAACCCCAGCGGTACTTGCTGGCGCACCGTGATCAGGTCGCCTGGGGTGAACCGGGTCGGCTCCAGCACCGCCAGGTCCTTGCCGCGGCCGGTCATCGTGCTCTCGAGTTCGTAGGCAATGTCGAAGTGCTCGACGAGCGCGGTCTTTCCCCGGCCAGTGACGAAGATCATCTGGTCGATCCCAGCCTCGCGCGCCTCGTCGACCGCGTACTGGATCAGTGGCCGGTCGACGATCGGCAGCAGTTCTTTCGGAATCGCCTTGGTGGCTGGCAGGAAGCGGGTGCCGAGCCCCGCGACGGGGAACACGGCCTTGCGGATCGGTTTGCGACTGCTCATCCCAGTGGCAATACGGAGCGCTTAGCGTTCCGGTCAATCGCTCTCAGGATGAACCTTCATTCGTCTCGTGCGTTGCACGGCCAAGGAACAAGGAAGGTTCGATCATGGGATTGCTCAGGATGGCAGCGCTCGGAGCGCTGGGTTACGCGGGTTGGAAATATTTCGAGAAATCGCAAAAAGACGGTCCCGCCGCGTTCGGCGCAGGGCAGGAGCCGGGCGACAATCTCGCGAAAGTCCGTGATGCTGGTCCTGAGGCCATGGCCGACAAGCCCGGGAGCGAATGGACCAAGGCCGACCAAGCTAGCGATGAAAGTTTCCCGGCCAGCGATCCGCCGGGGACCTACTGAGCGTTAGCCGCGAGCCAGAGCCGGATCGCGCCCGCCAAGCCGGGGGGTGAAGCGGCCACGATCCGCTCAGAATCGATCTGTGCGACGAGCGCGTTGACCGGCACCCCCTCGCGTTCAGCTGCCCGCTTCAACATGTCCCAGAACAGCGGTTCGAGGCTGATTGACGTTTTGTGTCCTGCGATCTCGATCGAGCGCTTGATCGGCGGGTGATAGAACTCGGCCATTGCCTCAGTACATGTGCTGACCGCCGTTGATCGACATCGTCGAGCCGGTGACGAAACCGGCCTCTTCCGACACCAGGAACGCTACGGCGCGGGCGATCTCTTCGGCGTGGCCTAGGCGCCCAACCGGTATGCGGGCCACAATCTTTTCGAGTACCGCCTCCGGGACCGCTGCGACCATTTCCGTGTCGATGTAGCCGGGTGCAATGGCGTTCACGGTGACGCCGAACCGCGCACCCTCCTGGGCCAAAGCCTTGGTGAACCCGTGGATGCCACTCTTCGCGGCGGCGTAGTTGACCTGCCCGTACTGTCCTGCCTGGCCGTTGATGGAGCCGATGTTGACGATGCGGCCCCAGCCCCGCTCCTTCATGCCGGGGAAGCACGCCTTGGCCATGTTGAAGCAGCCGCCAAGGTTTATGCGGAGAACTTCGTTCCAATCCTCGAAGCTCATCTTGAGCAGGGTCCCGTCGCGAGTGATGCCGGCGTTGTTGACGACGACTTCGATCGGCCCAACGTCCTGCTCAACTTGGCCGCAACCTTCCAACGCCGCCTGATGATCGCCCACATCCCACTTGTAAGCCGGAATGCCGGTCTCGGCGGAGAAAGCTCGCGCCTTTTCCTCGTTACCCGCATAGTTGGCGACGACATTGAGCCCTTCGGCCTTTAGCGCTGCGCAAATGGCACGGCCGATGCCGCGCGTGCCACCGGTTACAACTGCGACGCGGCTCATGATCCCATCCCTTCTGTTGTTGGTTGTTCTTCACGGGCCGTCATGTCCCGAGAAGCGCTCCAGCCCAAACAAAACCCCGCCGGAGCGGGGTCTTCTATGCAGCGATGGCCACAGCTAGAACCGGAACTGGGTCCCGAGATATACCGCTTGGCTGTCCTGCTGCGTTGAGTCCGCCAGGGGCGCGAGACGATCACGCTCCTGCGAATAGCGCACACCGGCGGTGACATCGAGATTGCGGGTCAGGCGATAGCTGCCGGCGACGTCGACTGCCTGGTCGCTGCGCGAATCGATGGAACGGGGGCTCGCACCGGCTTTGGCTTCTTCTTCCACCGCGATGCGGGCGGCGAACCGGCTTTCATCCTTGCGAGCGCCGGCCGAAGGACGGAAATCGGCGAGATCAGGGATTGCGGCATCAGACAGCGAGCGCGACAGCGTCGCTTCGCGATCCGTCGGCTTGGCGAAGCTCTGGTACCCGCGTGAAATGCCCAAATTATAGCGAGTCGGCGCGATCCGCAGCCCAGCCTCGCTCGCCACCTTTTCCTGAGCTGAGGCAATGGCGGAGCGCACCGAGATTGCGCGCGCGGATTCCTCGTCGATGCGGATCGCCACCGTTACCGAGCGACTTGCGCGCTCGGCCGCCCCCGCAGGGGTAAAACGCATCATGCGCGCGTTGCCGTTGCTGCGCTCGGCCACAAACTCGGCCAGACGAGGATCGATCGAAGCGGGAGTCAGCGCGGCAAAGCTGCCGGTCGCAGGCAGGCTCACACCCGTCTCCAACGCACCCAAAGCGAAACCCGCCGTCGGCATCGATGCCAGCAAAAGCGCGCAAATGGCGACATTCGCTGTCACGCGGCTCCGGTTGCTGGTTGCCAACTTCTTCACGACGACGTTTCCGATTTGCCCCTGTTTAGCCCTCGTGGAAACATACCAGAAAACGGCTTAACGGTTCCTGACATCCGGTCGGGTTTGGACCTCGACTCACTTCCCACTGCATTAATGTGAGGATTTGCCAAGGCTTTGGCCAGCAAAGATGTCCGTCCGGCTGGCGCTTTCCGTAAGCTGTTGCAGGAGACCCACAGACCAGCGCTCAGGTTAAGCCGTCATTCACGGCGCGGCGCCCTAGCTTTGGGCTTGGTGCTTGGCACCTTGTCGCTCGCGCATCGCGGGTTATAGAGGCCCACCCGCCCCGAGGCGCGTGGATGGAACAGGACCGAGAATGGCATTTCAACTGACCGCTGGCCAAGTCCCGTCGTTAGCGCGCGCAGCGGTGCGCGGCCTGCTGCTTGGCGCCCTCGGGCTCGGTCTTGCGGCATGCGGCGGCGGCAACGCGCGCCCACAGGCAGATTTGGCGGCTGCGAACGTCACCGCGATCGGCGTCAACTCCTACTTGTGGCGCGCCAGTCTTGAGACTTTGTCGTTCATGCCGCTGGTTCAGGCTGACAGCGCTGGCGGCGTCATCGTCACCGATTGGTACGCGAATCCGCAGGAGCCGAACGAGCGGGTCAAAGTCACCGTCACCATCCTCGACCAGGACTTGCGTGCCGATGCGCTGCGCGTCGTCGCTAGCCGCGAGGTTCTGCAGGGCGGAACCTGGATTACCGCGCCTGTCCAGGCCGCAACCGTGCAGCGGCTCGAGGACATCATTCTCACTAAGGCCCGGGACTTGCGGCGCTCGGCGGTCGGCTAACCTCCCTGCTGGGACACGATCCCGGCCGTTGCCGGGCCGAAGTCTGGATCCTAGGGGCCTCGCATGACTGACATCCGATTCGATCCGTCGCAGGCCGACGGGCGTTGGCAGCGCGCCTGGGACGAAGCTCGCTGCTTCGAAGCCGACAGCAACAGCGACAAGCCGAAAAGCTACGTCCTCGAGATGTTCCCCTATCCTTCGGGGCGCATCCACATCGGCCACGTGCGTAACTACACGATGGGCGACGTCCTCGCGCGCTACAAGCGGATGACCGGACACGAAGTGCTCCACCCGATGGGCTGGGACGCCTTCGGAATGCCGGCCGAGAATGCGGCGATGGAAAAGGGCGTCCATCCCGCCGGCTGGACCTACGAGAACATCGCGACGATGAAGGCGCAGCTCCAGCGCCTCGGTTTCGCGCTCGACTGGAGCCGGGAGTTCGCCACTTGCGACCCTGAATACTATGGCCACGAGCAGGCGCTGTTCATCGATCTCTACGAGGCCGGCCTGGTCTATCGCCGCAAGAGCGCGGTAAACTGGGATCCGGTGGATCAGACGGTGCTGGCCAACGAGCAGGTTATCGACGGCCGCGGCTGGCGCTCCGGCGCGGTGGTCGAGAAGCGCCAGCTCGACCAGTGGTTCCTCAAGATCACCGCTTTCGCCGAAGACCTGCTCGCCGGCCTCGGCAGCCTCGACGACTGGCCCGAGAAGGTCCGGCTGATGCAGGAGAACTGGATCGGCAAGAGCCAGGGCCTGCAGTTCCGCTTCGATCTTTCGAACGGCGAGACGATCGAAGTCTACACCACGCGTCCCGACACGATCTTCGGCGCCAGCTTCGTCGCCGTCGCGCCCGATCATCCGATCGCCCAGCAGGTGGCGATGGGCAATTGCGACGCGGCCAAGTTCATCGAGCAGTGCAAGCGCGGCGGCACCACCGCGGCCGAGCTGGAAACCGCCGAGAAGCTGGGCTTCGACACCGGCATCGGCGCCCGGCATCCGCTCACCGGCGAGCACCTGCCGGTCTACATCGCCAACTTCGTGCTGATGGAATACGGCACCGGCGCGATCATGGCCGTGCCGGGCCATGACCAACGCGACTTCGATTTCGCCACCAAGTACGGCCTGCCGATCGCCCGCGTGGTCGCGGCATCGGCCGAAGCGGCCGACGCGCCGCTGACCGAAGCCGAAGCCGGCGACGGCGTGCTCGTCAATTCCGGCTTCCTCGATGGCATGAACGTGGCCGCCGCCAAGCGCGCGGTGATCGACCGCGCACAGAGCGAAGGCTGGGGCGAGGGCAAAACCGTGTGGCGCCTGCGCGACTGGGGCATCTCGCGGCAGCGTTATTGGGGCACGCCGATCCCGTTCATCCACTGCGAGGCTTGCGGCGTCGTGCCGGTCCCCAAGGACCAGCTGCCCGTCACCCTGCCAGAGGACGTCGATTTCAAGACGCCGGGCAACCCGCTGGTCCGCCACCCGACCTGGAAGCACGTCGACTGTCCGAGATGCGGCGCCGCGGCGACCCGCGAGACCGACACGCTCGATACTTTCGTCAATTCGAGCTGGTATTTCCTGCGCTTCGCCAGTCAGCCTGCCGACCAGCCGTTCGATGCCGCCGAAGTCGCCAAGTGGATGCCGGTCGACCAGTACATCGGCGGCATCGAGCACGCGATCCTGCACTTGCTCTACGCCCGCTTCTGGACCCGCGCGCTCGCTCATATCGGCAAGCTCGACGTAAAGGAGCCGTTCGCCAGCCTGTTCACGCAAGGCATGGTCACGCACGAAACTTATCGTGCCGGGGACGGCTCCTGGCTTTCTCCGGGCGAAGTGCGCAAGAACGGCGAAGACTGGATCCGCATCTCCGATGGGCAGCCGGTGACTGCCGGCCGCGTCGAGAAGATGTCCAAGTCGAAGAAGAACGTCGTCGACCCGGACGAGATAATTGCCCGCTACGGCGCGGACGCGGTGCGCTGGTTCATGCTGTCCGACAGCCCGCCTGAGCGCGACCTGCCGTGGTCCGAAGCGGGGATCGAAGGCTGCGGCCGCTTCGTCCAGCGCTTATGGCGGCTCGTTCAGCAGTACGACGCGGACGCCGCCGGCGAGGACAAGGCGCTGGCCCGCAAGACACACCAGGCCGTCGCCGCCGTTGCCGATCACGTCGAAGCGCTCGCCTTCAACAAGGCCGTCGCCAAGATCTACGAGCTGACTTCCGCCGCCGAAAAGGCCGCGCCGTCGGCCGACCGCAGCCGCGCGATCCGCACCGTCTTGCTGCTGGCCTCGCCGATGATGCCGCACCTCGCCGAAGAAGGCTGGCAGGCGCTCGGCGAAAGCGGGCTCGTCGCGAATGCCGCCTGGCCCGAAGTCGACCGGGCGCTGCTGGTCGAGGACGAAGTGACCATCGCCGTCCAGGTGAAAGGCAAGCTGCGCGATACGCTCACCGTCGCTAAGGGCCTGCCGCAGCCGGAGCTGGAGGCGCTTGCGCTCGCCAGCGAGAAAGTCCAGCGTGCGATCGACGGAGCCCCTGTCCGCAAGGTGATCGTGGTGCCCGACCGGCTGGTCAATATCGTCGCATGAGCAAGTACGCGCGCCTCGCCGCGCCCGTCGCGCTGCTTGCCGGCCTCGCCAGCTGCGGGCTGCAGCCGATGTACGCTGGCGGAAGCAGTGGCGCCGTCGCGCGAGGTCTTGCGGCCGTCGATGTCGCGCCGATCGAAGGCCAGGCCGGCTGGTTGGTGCGCAATGCTTTACGCGATCGGCTGGCGCAGAGCGGGGCCGCAGCCGATCCCCGCTACCGCCTCGATGTGCTGCTCGATGACGATTTGGAAGGCCTCGGCCTGCTTACCGACGAGACTGTTGGCCGGGAGCGGCGTACGTTGCGCGCGCGCTACCAGCTCATCGACCTCGCCAACGGCGAGATCGTAATCGACGCCACTGCCGGTTCGGATGCTGGGATCGACGTGGTCTCTTCCGAATACGCAACGATTGCCGCCGAGCAGACCGCGCTCGAGAACCTCGCGCACGAAGTCGCCGACCGCATAATCACGCGGTTGATGACGGCCCTGCGCGCACAATCGTGACGGTTGCCGCGTGAAAGCGACGCAGCGCGATTTCGCCTCTCTCCTTCCACGCGCGGCGCAGCAAGCCCGCATTGCCTTCTTTTGCGGCCCCGACGAAGCCGGTGCCTCGGTCGCAGCGGCCAAACTCGTGGCGCAGCTGCCTGATGCCGGCGAAAGGGTGGAGCTATCGGGCGCGGAACTTCGTTCGGACCCCGTGCGGCTCGGGGACGAAGCCCGTTCCACCTCGTTATTCGGCGGCACCCGGCACATCTTCGTCCGTGCCGCGGGTGATGAAGCGCATGATGCGGTCAAGACGTTCCTGGAGGTGATCGACTCCGGCGAAGGCGAAGGTGCCTGCCCGGTGCTGATCGTCGCCACCTCCGCCACTGACAAGTCGCGCACGGCCAAGCTGCTTGATCGCCGCGCTGACGGGCTCGTCGCGATGTTCCACCAGCCCGACCTTAAGAGCGTCACCGACGAAGTGGTCCGGATGGCCGGGGCCGCGGGTCTGCGCATGAACAACGAGCTCGCCGAACGGATGGCCCGCGCCGCCGGCCTCGACTTGCGTATCGCCCAGTCAGAGGTGACCAAGCTGGCGCTCTACCTCGATGCGTCGCCGCAATCTCCGCGCCTGCCCGATGCCGAGGCACTCGACGCGATCGGGGCCAAGACCGAGGAAGACGGCTTCATGCCGTTGGTGAATGCGGTACTCTCGGGCGACACCACGCGGCTCCCGGGCGAGCTGAGGCGGCTGCGCGAGCTCGCGCTCAACCCCGTAGCGGTCGTGCTCGCGCTCGAACGCCGCGTGGCGCAACTGGCGCAGCTTGCCGCTCGCATGGGCCCGCGCGGGCGCATCAATGAATTCCTTGAAGGCGAGCAGAAGGCCCGCCGAGTGTTCTGGCGCGACCGCCGTGACCTGGCAGCGCAGCTCGAGCATTGGCGCGCGGCCAAGCTCGAACGGCTCGTCAAGCGGCTGACCGCGCTGCACCGTGCGCTGCTCACCAACAGCCAAGCGGCCGAGCTGCTGCTGGCTCAGGAACTGGAAGAGATCACCCGCTTCGCTCTGAAGCGCTGAAACTTGTTCTCGCGCGCGGCCAGGGCCATCTCAAGACCATGACCCAGCCCAGCTTCCACTCCATGCCCGACGGGCGTCGCATTGCATTCCGCCATCGCCAAGGAGACGGGCCGACGCTCGTCTTCCTGCCCGGCTACATGTCTGACATGGCCGGCAGCAAGGCCACCGCGCTGTACGATTGGGCGCAAGCTGAAGGGCGCGGCTGCCTGTTGCTCGATTACTCGGGATGCGGGGAGAGCGCCGGCGCCTTTGCCGACGGCACGCTGAGCCGCTGGCAAGAGGAAGTCGAAGCGCTGCTCGCCAGCGAAGTGCCGGGTCCGGTCGTGCTGGTCGGCTCCTCGATGGGCGGCTGGCTGATGCTGCTCTTGGCGCAGGCGCTGCGGGAAACGCTCGTCGGCCTCGTCGGTATCGCCGCTGCGCCCGACTTCACCGAGTGGGGCTATTCGGCGGACGAGAAGCAGCGTCTCGAAGCCGGCCAGACCGTGTTCCAGGACAATCTCTACGGGCCCGAGCCTACTCCGACTTACCCGGGTTTCTGGCACGACGGGCAGGCGCGGCGCCTGCTCGATGGCGAGATCGCGATCAATGGCCCGGTGCGCCTGCTGCATGGGCAGGAGGATGCCGACGTTCCGCCCGAGATCTCGCTGCGCCTGGCGGCCGCGCTGCGTTCACAGGATGTGCAGGTGACACTGGTCAAGGGAGGCGACCACCGCCTCTCGCGCGACGGCGACATCGCCCTGCTCCTGCGCACCGTCGCTGCGCTGGCCTGACCGGAACATCCGATGCTTTCCGCCTTCTTCCATTCCCTGCTTCTTGCCCAGGCCGCTACCAGCCAGGTTGCGCTGGAGCAGGCGCGGCTCGACGTCTGCCTCGAACAGGCGCGAGCCGATCCGGCCACCGCCATCACCGAGGCGAGCACATGGCTCGGCGAAGCGAGCGGGGCGGAGACCAGCTATCCGCAGCAGTGCCTCGGCTATGCCTATACTTTGCTGCTGCGCTGGGACGCCGCCGAACGGGCTTTTCTTGCCGCGCGCGAGGCGGCTTTGCCCAGCAACGCCTTCCGGCGCGCCCAGCTGGCGACGATGGCCGCCAATGCGGCGCTGGCGGAAGAGCGCGCTGACGCGGCGTTGATCTCGCTGACCATTGCCGCCGAAGATGCCCAAGCGGCCGCCGATGACGGCCTGCGCTCGATCGTCGAAACCGACCGGGCGCGCGCTCTCGTCCTCAAAGGGCGCGAGACCGAGGCGGAAGGCGCGCTCGAAGCGGCGCGCAGCCTCGATCCCCAGAATGCGCTGGCCTGGCTGCTCTCCGCCACCCTCACCCGCCGGCTCGGCAAGCTCGACGAAGCGCAAGGGCTGATCGAAACCGCGGTGGCGCTGGCCCCGGACTACCCCGAAGTGGGGCTCGAAGCCGGCGTCATCGCCATGCTGCAGGGCCGCGAAGCCGCCGCCGAAGCGAGCTGGCGGTCGGTAGTCGAAATCGAGCCTGACAGCGAAGCTGCCGCGACCGCGCGGGGCTATCTGGCCCAGCTCGCCGAACCGGCCGCGGAGGAAGCCGCGCCATGATCCCACTTTCCGTCCTCGATCTCGTCCCCGTCCGCGAAGGAAGCGGCATTTCTGAAGCGCTCGCCGAAGCGGGCCGCCTTGCCGCTGCCGCCGAAGCGGCCGGATACAAACGGTTCTGGGTCGCCGAGCATCACGCCACCGCGGGAATCGCCGGCGGTGCGGTGTCGGTGGTTCTCGCGCACATCGGCCACATGACCTCGACCATTCGCATCGGCGCGGGCGGGATCATGTTGCCCAACCATAACCCGTTCGTCATCGCTGAACAGTTCGGCACTCTCGACGGCCTGTTCCCCGGCCGCGTCGACCTCGGTCTCGGCCGTGCGCCCGGAGCCGCCGGCATCGTCGGCCAGGCCTTGCGCAAGAACCTGCGCGAGGCGGCCGAATACTTCCCGCAGGACGTCGTGGAGCTGCGCGCGCTGTTCACCGGCGACGTCGATCTGCCGATCGTCGCTACGCCCGGATTCGGCGCGAAGGTCGAAATGTGGATGCTCGGCTCCAGCCTGTTCGGTGCTCAGCTCGCTGCCCGGCTCGGCATGCCTTACGCGTTCGCCAGCCATTTCGCGCCCGACCATCTCGATGCTGCGCTGAGCGCCTATCGCACCCAGTTCCGGCCCTCGGTCTATCTCGACAAGCCGCACGCAATGGCGGCGATGACGGTGATCTGCGCCGATACCGACGAGGAGGCGGAACTGCTCGCCTCCAGCCAGGACCAGTCCTTCGTCCGCTTGCGCAGCGGCGACCCCGGCAAGCTGCCGCCGCCGGTGCCGGGTTACCGCGACGGTCTGCCGCTGAGCGCGCGGGCGATGATCGAGCATCTGAGCCAGGTTCGGGCAGTCGGCTCCCCCGAGACGGTGCGAGACCGCATTTCTCGTTTTGTCGAGCGCACTCAGGCAGACGAGCTCATCGCTTCAGGCGCCACTTACGATCCCGCCGCTCGGCACCGCTCGCTCGAACTGACGATGCAGGCGGTTTCATAAGAGACCGGATAGGGGTGTGCCCGCCCCGAGTTCACTGTAAGGCTTGGCCGGAACGAGCATTGCTGCCGGGCCGTTGGCCTTGAAGCAGACAACTGGCGGGAGACTTCGGGTAATGGCCACTGCGCGGCGGCAAGAGAAGGCAAAGGCCGGTGGGACGGCTGCGGCGGAGCGCAAGCTGTTGCGCGGCTTGCGCGATCGCCTAGCCCATTCGCTCCTGCCAGGCGAGCCGCCGCTGACGGGCGAAAGACTCGACGAAGCGGCCGACTTCCTGCTCGAAGCCGCTGCCACGCGCGCCGAAGGCGAAGCCGCGTTGCTGGTTCGCTCCGCGATCGGCGAGCGGCGCGTGACGCGCATCGCGATCGTCAACCGCGACATGCCGTTCCTGGTCGACTCGATCGCGGCAACGATCGCTGCGCAGAACCTGGCCATCGATCTGCTGCTGCACCCGATCCTTCCGGTAGAACGGGACCCCGAAGGACGCTTTTTGGATCTGGCGGACGAGACCGATGCCGACGCCATCCCCGAATCGATGATTTACCTCGAGACTGGTCGGGTCGATGCCAAGGAGCGCCGGGTCCTCGAACGCGAGTTGGCGCTGACGCTCGCTGACGTTCGCGTAGCCGTGAGCGACTGGCACAAAATGCGCGCGCTGATGGCGGCCGACGCTGAAAGGCTCTCGGATCCCGAAGGCGCGGAACTGCTGCGCTGGTTCGAAGGCGGAATGTTGACCCTGCTCGGCCACCTCACGCACGCCCGCAACGGCAAGCAGACCCAGCGGTTGGGCATCTGCCGCAAGAGCGCGCGTGAACTGGCGGCGGCCGAGACTTACGAGCGGGCCTTCGCCTGGTTCAAGGAAAACGGCACCGACGCGCCCTTGATGGTCAAGGCTAACCGGCTGTCGCGCGTGCACCGCCGCGTCCCCCTCGACTTGATCATTGTCCCCGTCGTCGAAGACGGGCGAGTCGCGGCTCTGTCCATCCATACGGGCATCTGGACCAGCGCTGCGCTCGCCGCCCCACCGCAGGACGTGCCCGTACTGCGGCGCCATCTCGACCGCATCGCGCGGGATCTGCGGTTTCAGCGCGGTGGCCACGATGCCAAGGCGCTGATTCACGCACTGACCGTGCTTCCGCACGATCTCGTCATCGGCTTCACTGATGAGGATCTCGCCCAGGTCGCTACGGCAACAATGGCGCTGGCCGATCGGCCCCGCCCACGCCTCGCGCTGGTGATGGCTCCCCTGAGGCGGCACTTGTTCGGGTTCGTCTGGCTGCCCCGCGACATGATGTCGACGCGTGTCCGGCTGCGCATTCAAGACCTGCTCGAACGATCTAGCGGCGCCGATACAATTGACTGGAGCCTGCAAGTAGAAGGCGGCAATCTCGCCGTGCTACGCTACGTGCTCGATTTCCGGGGCGAAGCGCAGCAACCCAATGCTGCGGAAGTCGAAGGCGAGTTGGCGGATATGCTGCGCGGCTGGGCCGACGCCGTGGAGGCTGCGCTTGCCCAAAGCGAGGAACCAAGCCGAGCCGCTGCGCTCGCCACCCGCTACGCGGAGGGGTTCCCCGAAGGCTATCGCATCGCCTACGGACCCGCCGAAGCCGCCCGCGACATTGAACGCCTGCGCCGTCTAGCCACTGACCAGGCGACCTGGCCGCTGCGGCGGGATGCCCGGCTCTATCGCCACCCCGACGATCCGGCCAACCAGTTGCGGCTCAAGATCTACCAGCTTGGCGGACCGATGCCGCTGTCAGACGCAGTGCCGGCGCTCGAGAACTTCGGGTTCCGTGTCTTGTTCGAGCAGCCGACCCGCATTTCCGGCCCGGAAAGCGCGACGATCCACGACTTCCACTTGTGCCTTCCCACAGGCGAGCAGGCGGAGCCGCTGCTCGGCCGCGCCGAAGCGATCGAAGCCGCGGTTGCCGCAGTCATCAACGGCATGGCCGAAGACGACGTCTTCAACCGGCTGATCGTCGGCACTGGCATGAGCGCGCAAGAGGCTGACTGGCTGCGCGCGATCTACCGCTACTTGCGCCAAGTGGGGGTGAGCTTCACGATCTACACCGTCGTCGATGCCCTGCGCAGCGCCCCCGCCGTCACTCGCGCGCTGATCGAGCTGTTCCGGGTGCGCCACGATCCCGCCTTTGCAGGCGATCGGACTGCGGCGAGCGCCCAGGCAGAAGACGCGATCCGCACCGGTCTCGCCGGCGTCGCTGCGATCAACGACGACCGCCTGCTCCGCCTCTATTGGAGCGTCGTCGCCGCCATCCTTCGCACTAACGCCTTTGCTCCCGCCGGCGAGGAAGCGCTCGCGCTCAAGCTCGACTCGGCGCAGGTCCCGAGCCTTCCCCAGCCGGTGCCGTGGCGGGAGATCTTCGTCTATTCGCGGCGGGTCGAAGGCATTCACTTGCGGTCCGGGCCCGTCGCCCGCGGCGGTCTGCGCTGGTCAGACCGGCGCGACGACTTCCGCACCGAAGTGCTCGGGCTGATGAAGGCCCAGCGGG
>CAYTPY010000036.1:0-19833 GCA_964439725.1 uncultured Erythrobacter sp.
CGGCTTACTTGATCTTGCCTTCTTTGAACTCGACGTGCTTCTTCACGACCGGGTCATACTTGCGGAAGGTCAGCTTCTCGGTCTGGTTGCGCGGGTTCTTCTTGGTCACGTAGAAGAAGCCGGTGTCAGCGGTCGAGTTGAGCCGGATCTTGATCGTTGCGGGCTTCGCCATCGTCTGATTCCCAAAATGTCAGCAAGGGCGCCCAAACGCGTCTGGTGGCCCGAAACAACAGGGGCGACGCGCAAGGCGCCGCCCATCCGCGGGCGCCTTTGCTGCGAGACGGTGGAAAAGTCAAGGCGGCCGAGCCTTGTCGGGTAGTTCGAACCGACGCTGCCAGCCCCCGGCCTTCTACGCCAGGCGAATCACCAATCCACTCGGCCGCGGTTGGCTTTGACCGTGCCGCGCGCCTTCTTCGACTTGAGGCGCTGCTCTTTGCCTAGGCGGTTGACGCGGCTCTTGGCGCGCTTCTTCGGCTCGACCTGAGCCTGTTCGATCAGTTCGGCGAGCCGTGCGCGGGCATCCTCGCGATTCGCTTCCTGAGTGCGGAAGCGGCGCGCAGTGATGACGATCTCTCCTTTAGCCGTCATCCGGCTGCCGGCGAGGGACTTGAGGCGATGGAACACGGCAGGCTCCAGGCGCAGCGCGAAGACGTCGATCCGCAACTGCACCGCGGTCGCCACTTTATTGACGTTCTGACCACCAGGTCCCGACGCGGCGAGGAAGCTCTCCTCCGCCAGCGCCAAGGCCCTGGAGACCAGCTCATCCATCGACGAACCCGAGGGTGGCGAACTCGGGCGGCCAGGGCGCCGAGGCAGCGATCGGCGGCTTGCCCTCGCGCTGTACTTCGAGCCCAACGGCATGCAGCATCGTGCGCCAGGCGCCCTTGCCATCGCCGTAGACCGGATCGCCCAGCAGCGGGATGCCGATGCCCGACGCGGCGTGGACGCGCAGTTGGTGCGTGCGGCCGGTGAGCGGCCGGAACTCGACAAGGGCCAGGCCGCCGCTCTCGCCGACGATCCGCCACTCGGTGTACGCCGGCTTGCCCTTGCGAGCCGGGATCATCCGCCAGCCCTCGGCTTCGCTGCTGATCTTGGACAGCGCCAGCTCGATCGTGCCTTCCTTCTGCTGCGGGATGCCCGCGAGGATGCCGAGGTAGCGCTTGCCGACCTGACGCGCTTCGAAAGCGGCGGCGAAGCGCTTGAGGGCTTTGGGGTTGCGGGCGAGGAGGAGGCAGCCGGAGGTGTCGGCGTCGAGCCGGTGCACCGGAACCGGCCGGCGCTGGAAACCAAGTCTCAGATCTTCAAGGTGATTTTCGAGCGAGGGGCCGCCGGCGCGGGGGCGGTCGAGCGGAAGGCCGCCGGGCTTGTCGATGACGAGAGCCTCGCCGTCTTCGTAGAGGATCGGGATCATTCTGCAAGCGCCTCGGCAATACGTTTCATCGCTTTTTCAAGCACTTGCTCGTCAGCGGCGAAGCTGATGCGGAAGCCGTCGCGCCCCCCGAACTCGCTGGCGGCGACCACCGCGACCCCGTGCTCGAGCAGGTGCAAAGCGAGTCTGGAGTCGTCAATGAAGCGCTTGATCAGCGGCCGAGCATCGACCAAACAGTAGAAAGCGCCGTCCGGAACAGGGGTCGACAAGCCCCGAACGGCATTGATCGCTTCCACCACCAGATCGCGGCGGCGGCGGAAGGTCTCGCGCCAGTCGGCAAGAAAGTCCTGCGGGCCTTCGAACGCGGCGACCGCGGCAGCCTGGCTCACCGCTGCGGGATTGCCGCTGGCGTTCGATTGCAAGCGGCCCATCGCCTCGATCAGCCAGGCAGGGCCGGTCGCGACGCCGATGCGAAACCCCGTCATCGCATGGCTCTTCGAGACGCCCGAGATCGTGCAGATCCGATCCGCCAGATCGGGGAACATCGCCGCCAGAGTGGCGTGCGGCCGGCCGGTGTAGTTGAGCGGAGCGTAGATGTCGTCGGAGAGCACCAGCACTTGCGGATGGCGGCGCAGGACATCGGCAATGCCGCGCAGCATCTCTTCCGGATAGACGGCGCCGGTCGGATTGCCCGGGCTATTGAGCAGCAGCCAGTTGGTGCGCGGCGTGATCAGCGCTTCGAGATTGCCCGGATCGAAGCGGAAGCCGTGATGCGGATGGGTGACCAGCGGCACGACCTTGCCCCCGGCGAAGCGCACCATTTGCGGGTAGCTGACCCACCAGGGGCTCGGCACGATCACTTCGTCGCCTTCGCTGACGGTGGCAGCGAGCGCCTCGAAGATCGCCTGTTTGCCGCCGGCAGTGACGATTACGCTTTCGGGCGCGCAATCGATGCCGAGGTCGCGGCGGAAGTGCAGCGCAGCCGCCTGCTTCAGCCGCAGCGTGCCGGTGACCGGCGTGTACTTGGTCGCGCCGGCGTCGAGCGCCTGCTTGGCCGCCTCGATGACATGCGGCGGGGTGGGGAAATCGGGCTCGCCGACCGAGAGCGAGATCACGTCGCGCCCCGCCTCCCGCAGCGCGGTGGCGCGGTCGGTCATGGCGGTGGTCCCCGAGGGGGCGATACGCCGCAGGGCCTGGCTGAGATGTTGCTGGGTCATGATGTGATCCTGGCGGGAAGCAGACCGCGCAGCGAATTGCCGATGAAGAAGCCGTCCGCGAGGTCGGCGAGCGTCAACTCGGCTTCGGCGGCACGGCCTTCGGCGATAAGCTCACCGCGCAAGATACCGGGCAGCAGGCCGAGTGCGAGGGGCGGCGTGAGCCAGGTGCCGTCGCGCTCCACGAAGACGTTCGTATAGCTGCCTTCGGTGATGAGCCCGTCGTCGCGGACGTAGATCGCTTCGCGCGCGCCGTGAGCCCGGGCGACACCGAGCGCGTCACGATGAAAGCCGCGATCGGTCGTCTTGTGGCGCAAGCGCCAGTCGCCCGGCACCACCGGCAGCGGCAGGACAATGCACTCGGCAGGACCCGGCGGAGCCGCCGGCAGCGGCGCGGTCTCAAGCGCGATCGCGCCGCTGCGCGATGCAACGAGCCGCAGCCGCGCCGGCGCCTCGAGCTCGAAGCACAAGGCCTGGATGCGGTTGCGCGCTTCGTGGCGATCGAAAGCGAAGCCCAAGGCGGAGGCGCTTGCCTTGATGCGTTCGAGATGCGCTTCGAGCCGCGCCACTCCGGTCGCGGGGTCGAAGCCCATCGTCTCGATCAGGTCGTACCCGCCGGCGGCGCCGCGGGCGAAGCTGCCCTTGACCAGGCACTCTCGCCACTCGGCCATGCCCTCGCTGTCGGCGACGATGGCACCGCCGACGCCGAGCACCGCGTGGTGCCGCTCGTTCTCGCCGGGGGTGAGGCGGATCGTGCGGATCGCGACGTTGAAAGCCGCGTCGCCATTGGCGTCTATTCGCCCGATGCCGCCGCAATAGGGCCCGCGCGCATCGCGCTCGACCTGCTGGATCAGCTCCATCGCCCGGATCTTCGGCGCGCCGGTGATCGAGCCGCAGGGAAACAGCGCCTCGATCATCTCGGCCGCGCCGCATCCTTCCTGCAGCTGCGCCGAGACTGTCGTGGTCATGGTGTGCAGGGTTGGATAGGTTTCGACGGTGAACGGCCGCTCGACGCGCACCGAGCCCGCCACGGCCACCCGGCTGAGATCGTTTCGCATCAGGTCGACGATCATCAGGTTCTCGGCCTTGTCCTTCACGCTCGCGGCCAGCTCATCGGCCAGCGCGCGATCTTCAGCCTCGTCGCGGCCGCGCGGGCGAGTGCCCTTCATCGGCTTGCACTTCGCCGAGCGGCCCTTGAGCGAGAAGAACAGTTCCGGGCTGAAGCTCAGCAGCCAGTGCGAGCCGTCGAAGATCAGCCCGCCGTAGCCCGCGTTCGCCTCCGGGCGGATCGCGGCGTAGATCGCCACCGGGTCGCCGCGCGCCGGGCCGGCGAGCGGCATGGTCAGGTTGGCCTGGTAGATGTCCCCGGCGCGGATCGCTTCCTGGAGCGTGGCGAAAGCCTCGAGATAGCCGCCGGTCGAGACTTGCGGTTCAAGCGGGCCGATCGAGGCGAGGCCGGGAGAGCTGCGATCAGCGAGCCATTGCGGCACTTCGGCGGCCGGGATCGTTTCGGCGCGGTCGAACAGCCCGAACCATACCAGCGGGCCGCCCGCGCCGCTGCGCTGGGCGGCGAGCGGCGCAAGCCTGGGCTCCAGCGCCAGTCCCGCTTCGTAAGCCATGTACCCGGCCAGCGTGCCGCCGGTCTCGCGCCGCGCTGCGTCGGCCGCCTGGAGCACCGGCCGAACCTCTTCCGGCCGCCGCGCGACGAAGACCTGGCGCGGGTTCTCGAACAACTGCGCGTCGCTGGCGCCTTCCGTGCGCGCATCGTCGAGCAGGACGAAAGGCTGGGTCTCGGCCATCGGGCCGCTCTAGCCGCAAATCGTGCCTTGTCTATCGCCAGACCGCGGGCCAGACCTCGACGCAGGACGGGAGGAGGCGGCGGATGGCAGGCATATTCCTTGGGCTGGGTGCCAACGGAGAGCGGCAGGAACTGCAGCTGTCGCGGGCGAACCGCCACGGCCTGATCGCCGGCGCCACCGGGACGGGCAAGACGGTGACACTGCAGGGCCTCGCCGAAGACTTCTCCGCCGCGGGCGTGCCGGTGTTCCTGGCAGACGTCAAAGGCGACCTATCGGGCATCGCGATGGCCGGTTCGCCGACTTTCAAGAACGCCGCCAAGCTCGAGGAGCGGGCGGCCGAGCTCGGTATGTCGGATTACGTCTATGCCGACAATCCGGCGGTGTTCTGGGACCTCTACGGCAAGCAAGGCCATCCGATCCGCACCACCGTTTCGGAAATGGGCCCGCTGCTGCTGGCGCGGCTGCTGGGGCTGAACGAGACCCAGGAAGGCGTGCTCAACATCGTCTTCCGCTACGCCGATGACGAGGGCCTGCTGCTGCTCGACCTCCAAGACCTGCGGTCGATGCTGGTCCATACCGCGCAGAATGCAGGCGAGCTGACCGCGAAGTACGGCAACGTCGCGAAAGCCACGGTCGGCACGATCCAGCGCCAGCTGCTGTCGCTCGACAGCCAGGGCGGGGCGCTGTTCTTCGGTGAGCCGGCACTGGAGATCGAGGACTTCATCCGCACCGACGAGCAGGGCCGCGGCGTGATCAACGTCCTGGCCGCCGACCGGTTGATGCGCAGCCCCAAGCTCTACGCCACGTTCCTGCTGTGGCTGCTGGCCGAGCTGTTCGAAGTGCTGCCCGAAGTCGGCGATCCCGAGAAGCCGCGGCTGGTGTTCTTCTTCGACGAAGCGCACTTGCTGTTCGACGACGCCCCGGACGCGCTGCAGGACAAGATCGAGCAGGTGGTGCGTCTGATCCGGTCCAAAGGGGTCGGGGTCTATTTCGTCACCCAGAACCCCGTCGACATCCCGGAGAAAGTCGCCGGGCAGCTCGGCAACCGGGTCCAGCACGCGCTGCGCGCCTTCACCCCGCGCGACCAGCGCGCGATCCGCGCCGCGGCCGAGACGTTCCGGATCAATCCCGACCTCGACGTCGAGACCGCGATCACCGAGCTCAAAGTCGGCGAAGCGCTGGTTTCGACGCTGCTGGAAGATGGCGCGCCGTCGATCGTGCAGCGCACGCTGATCAAGCCGCCGCGCAGCCGGCTCGGCCCGATCACCGATCAGGAGCGGGCGATCGTGCAGTCGGTCAGCCCTTATTCGGGCAAGTACGACGAGGCGGTGGACCGCGAGAGCGCGGCGGAAGTCCTGGCGCAAAAGGCCGCCGACGCCGCGGCAACCGCTCGGGAAGTGGAAGAGCAAGGCCGGGAGCAGGTGGCCAAGCGCGAACAACGCAGCCCGAACATCTGGGGCAAGGCGCTGAAGCGCGCGACTGGCGCCGCGACCGGCTCCGGAGCATCGATCGCCGCCGCCGCGATCACCGGCCGCAAGTCGCGCGCCAACCCGGCCAAGACCGCGGTGTCATCGGGGCTGGGTTCGATCGCGACCGATCTCGCCGGGCCGCTCGCCGGCCGCTTCGTCCGCAACCTGATCGGCGGCCTGATGCGATAAGGCCGCGTCAGGCGAGCGGCAGGCGAAGCTCGGCGGTGAGTCCGACGGGCTTGCCGTCCTGGCCCAGGCGATTGCGCAGCTCGATCGTCCCGTCGTGCTGTTCGGCAATGGCCCGCGCGAGGGTCAGGCCGAGCCCGGCGCCGCCCGTGACGCGATTGCGCGAGGTCTCGCCCCGCGCAAAGGGCTGCATCATCCCGTCGATGTCGCCTTCCGGGATGCCGGGTCCGTCGTCTTCGATTCGGATCACGGCGGTCTTGCCCTCACGCACCAGCGAGACCCGAGCGACGCCGCCATAGCGGATCGCATTCTCGATCAGGTTGCGCATCGCTCGGCGCAGCAGCGTGGCGCGCAGCGGCAGCGGAATGCGCTGGGTGGTGCCGAGCTCCACCGGCTCGCCCATGTCCTCGTACTCCTCGGCCACCGAGGAAAGCAGGGCGGAAAGGTCGGTGCGCTCCAGCGGGTCGCTCGGCCTTCCGACTCGCGCCAGCGACAGGATGTCGTCGAGCGAGCGGGTCAGGTCCTCGATGCTCGCCGCCATCTTGCCGCGTTCGGCCGCATCCTCGACCGATTCGATGCGCACCCGCAGCGCCGCCAGCGGCGTCTTGAGATCGTGGCCGATCGCGCCGAGCATCACGTCCTTTTCGTTGAGCAGCGCGGCAATGCGCGCCTCCATGGCGTTGTGGGCGGCGATCAGGCGGCGGGTGTCGTCGGGGCCGGTCGGCTCTAGCTGGCCGTCGAGTTCGCGCGTGGCGGCGAAGTGCTCGAGGCGGCGAGTGAGCGCGGCAATGGGCCGCGTGATCCGCCGCAGCAGGAGCGCGAGGCCGCCGACGAGCAGGATGTAGAGCAGCACGGTCTGCAGGATGACTTCGCCGAGCTGGCGCGGCTCGCCAGCCGCATGGGGCCAGCGGGCGACGGTCCATTCGCGCTCGCCCGGGCGGATCATCGCGGCGACGATGAATTCCGACTCGGCCCACTGCGCCTGTTCTTCCCACTGGCCGCGGGCCTGGAGCCGTCCGACCACATAAGGGTCCTCGCTGACTTTGCGCGTGGTGACGAGAATCTGCGCCGGTTCGATGCCCTGATCCACGAGGATGCTGCGAATCATCGCCTCACGCGAGGCGTTGCGGCTCTCGCCGGGCTGCAGAGGCTGCGCCGTGGTGCGCTCCACCCGGAAACGCTGCCAGTTTTGCCGGGACGTCGAGCCCGATTCGACTCGTTCAGGCTGGCGGAAATCGAAGCGAGGCTCCGAAACGAGCTGGAAGGCGAGCCCGTTCAGCGCCCATAGCTCGCGCCGCTGTTCGGCACCGCGATACTGCAGCACCGCGGAAATCGTCTGCGCCACCAGCAGCGCCAGCGCCACCGACAGCAGCATCTGGCCGAGCAGGCTGCGCGGCACCAGCCGCTTGAAGAATGTCCGCATCAAGCGCGTTCCGGCGGCGCGCGCTTGACGTCGGTGGCGAGCCGATAGCCGCCGCCCCAGACCGTTTGGATCAGCTTGGGATCGCGGCTGTCTTCCTCGATCTTGCGCCTGAGGCGGCTGACCTGGTTGTCGACGGCGCGATCGAACAAGTGCGCTTCACGCCCCTGGACCATGTCGAGCAACCGGTCGCGGTCGAGCACCTGGCGCGGATGATTGAGGAAGGCGATGAGCAGGCGGAACTCGGCCGAGGACAACGGCACCACCGTGCCTTCGGGATCGGTCAGGCGGCGCTTGAGCGGATCGAGGCACCAGCCTTCGAATTCGTAGAGCGCGTCTTCTTCCGGCGGGGTGGCCGGCCGCGCGGCGCGGCGCAACACCGAGCGAATCCGCGCCACGAGCTCGCGCGGCTCGAACGGTTTCACCACGTAATCGTCGGCGCCGATCTCGAGCCCGACGATTCGGTCCGTGGCTTCGCCGCGCGCGGTCAGCAGGATCACGGGGAGCTGCTTGGTCTCGGTGAGATGGCGGCACAGCGACAACCCGTCTTCGCCGGGCATCATGATGTCGAGCAGGACGATGTCCGGCGAGTCGTCGACCAGCAACGCCCGCGCCTTGGCGGCATCGTCGGCCTGGCTGACCACGAACCCCTGGCGGACGAGATACTCGGCGAGCGGCTCACGAAGGGTCGGCTCGTCATCGACGAGCAATACCCGGGTTGGTGCCGGTGCAGACATTGGTTGAGACGTCCCCTTCCCTTCGTTCACGGCGTGTTGTGGCCGCTCTTCCTGGGGAGGTACAGAGGCGCCGGCACAAAGCCCGTCGGCTGCCCTGCCCGCGCCCTAGCAGGCGCAGCAGCGGCGAGCACAAGGGTTACAGACCGGAGCAATCCAAACCTCCCGGGGGGACTCTTAGAGTAACGGGGCGCCGGCCAGAAGGGGAGCAAAGGAGCGACGCCCCGCCACTGCTTCCCGTTGTATGGCCCGCTTGTCGCACGGCTATGCCGGAGAGGGCGGAAAGTGTCGCAATTTGTCCCGGGAATTCGGGCAAGCCCGCTGCGGGGGAGCCGCTTAGCGCGGCCGGCCCTCGGTCCCCGTGCCCGGCGTGATGAACAAGGCTTTCGCGTGGGCCGCGACATCGGCGGTGTGCCATACGCCTGCCGGGTTCACCGCATATTGCCCCGCGGCCAGTTCGGTGCGGACGTGCTCGCCGCCGATCTCCTGGATCAGGGTCATCGAACCTTCGAGGCAGATGACCACTTCTTCGCCGGCAGGATGCGCTTCCCAGCTCGTCCAGCTTTCGGTGAAGCGGTAGCAGGAGACCAGCCGACCCTCCGCGCCGTCGTCGCCGTGCCTGGCATCATAGTTCGCAAACCACTGCATCGCCTGTTGGTCGGCGGTGAACGGTGGCTGGATCGCCGCCGTGCCGCCGGGCCCAAGGTGGATAGGACGGGTCTCGAGATCGGCTGCTTCGCTCATCTGACGCTTCCCCAAGTGGGCCGGCGCCGAGGCCGGCAGGCTCACCTTACAACGGCGCGCAGGCGGTCTCCAGCCAAGCCAGGGCCTCGCCTTCGAGCCGCGGCGCCAGCACCTCGCGAACCTGGGCATGGTAGGCGTTCCACCAGGCAATCTCGGCGGCGGTGAGCAGGCTCGGCTCGACCAGCGCGGCGTCGATCGGCGCGAGGGTGAGCGTTTCGAAGCCGAGCCATTCGCCCTCGCCGCCCTCGATCCGGCGCGGCTCTACGAGGACGAGGTTCTCGATGCGGATGCCGTATTCGCCGGCCTTGTAGTAGCCGGGCTCGTTGGAGAGGATCATGCCGGCGACCAGCTCCTGCTCGGTCCCGGCCTGGCCGCCGCGCGGCTTGGCGATGCGCTGCGGGCCTTCGTGCACGGCGAGGAAGCTGCCGACGCCGTGGCCGGTGCCGTGGGCGTAATCGAGGCCGGCTTCCCACAGGAACTGGCGCGCCAGGCTGTCGAGCTGCGAGCCGGTGGTGCCGGCGGGGAAAGTCTGCAGCGCCAGGCGGACGTGGCCTTTCAGGACCCGGGTGTAGCGATCGCGCACTTCGGCCGGCGGGGCGCCGGGGCCGATCCACACGGTGCGGGTGATGTCGGTGGTGCCGTCCGGATACTGGCCGCCCGAATCGACCAGATAGACGCTGCCGGGCTCGAGCCGGCGGTTGGTTTCCTCGCTGACCCGGTAGTGGACGATGGCGCCGTTCGGCCCGGCGCCCGAGATGGTGTCGAACGACAAGTCGCGCAGGTCGCCGGTATCGCGGCGGAAGGCGTGGAGCCGTTCGGCCGCGGCGATCTCGTCGACGCCGCCTTGCGGGCCCTCGACCGACAGCCAGTGCAGGAACCGGGCCATCGCCGCGCCGTCGCGGGCCTGGGCGGCGCGGTGGCCGGCCTGCTCGGCGACGTTCTTGATCGCCTTGGGCAGGACCACGGGATCGGTCGCCCGCACGACTTCGGCGCCGGCGGTCTCCAGCACCGTGAAGATCGCCGCGACCGCGCGTTCCGGGTCGGCGGCGACGCGCTTGCCCGACAGCTCGCCCAGCGCCCCGGTAAACGCCTCCTTGGGGCGAATCCGGACCGCATTGCCGAGATGCGCGGCGACGTCGGCGGTGACTTTGTCAGGAGCGATGAACCAGTCGGCGGTGCCGTCGGCGTGAGCGATCACATAGGACAGCGCTACCGGGGTGCGCTCGACGTCGGCGCCGCGGATGTTGAGCAGCCAGGCAACCGAGTCGAGCGCCGAGATCACCGCGGCGTCGAGCTGGCGCGCGCGCAGCCATTCGCCGACTTCGGCGCGCTTGGCGGCGCTCGACCGGCCGGCCAGCGCTTCGTCCTGGACGAAGGCGGGCGCGGCGGAGGGTTGGGGCTGGTCCTCCCAGACCGCATCGACCGGATTGGCGACGACCGGCACCAGCTTCGCTCCGACGCGTTCGAGCGCCTTTCGCGCGGCCGCCGCCCAGCCGACCGTGTGCAGCCAGGGATCGAAACCGATCCTGGCGCCAGCGCCCGCGTTCTCAGCCAGCCACGCGGGCAGCGAGTCCTGGAGCACGGACTTGTATTCGTAGAACCGGCCATCGACCTGGTCGCGGACTTGCAGCGTGTAGCGTCCGTCGACGAAGATCGCCGCCTTCTCCGCCAGCACCGCGACCGTCCCCGCCGAACCGCCGAAACCGGTCAGCCACTGCAGCCGCTGCGCATAAGCGCCGACATATTCGCTGAGATGTTCGTCGGAGATCGGCACCACGAAACCATCCAGGCTCTGGCGCGCAAGTTCGCGGCGCAAGGCATCGAGGCGGGCTTCGTAAGTGGGCATCAGCATGAGGTTCGGTCCGCTTGGAATTGAGACTTTGCGCCTTGTGCGGCGCGGACCGCCAACATAGGCTTAGGGCCGCCGCCTTGCCAGCCGCGGCGACGGAGCCCTTCCCCATGTCCTGGATACGCCTTATCGCCGCCATTGCTGCCGCCGCGCTCGCGGCACAAGGCGCGACCGCGCAGACATCCAGCAACGAAAGCCACAGCGTGAACGAATCGACGCCGAGCCAGCCCCCCGAGGCGGAAAAGCGGCCCCACAGCTACACCTTTCACGGCATTACGGTGGAGGATCCCTACGCTTGGCTGCGCGACCCGGGCTACCCCGATGTCGACGACGCGGACGTGATCGCGCATCTGAACGCCGAAAACGCCTGGTTCGAAGCCCGGATGGCCGCGCAGCAGCCGGTCATCGACACCCTGTTCGCCGAGATGCGGGCGCGCATCAAGGAAGCCGACAGCTCCGTGCCGCAGAAGGATGGCGACTGGCTGTACTGGACCGAGTTCGAGGAAGGCGCCGAGTACCGCAAATGGTACCGCAGGCCCGTGGCGGGCGGCGATGCCCAGCTCATCCTCGACGAACCCGCGCTCGCGCAAGGCAAGGAATACTTCCGGCTCGGCGCCATGTCCGTCAGCAACGACGGGCGCCTGCTCGCCTATTCGATCGACGACAACGGGTCCGAGCGTTTCACCATGCGCATCAAGGACCTGACCACCGGCGAGCACCTGCCCGACGAGATACCCGGCACGCTCTCTTCGCTGATCTGGGTCGCGGGAGACACCGGACTGGTCCACTCGCTCGCCAACGAGCAGTGGCGCACCGACAACGCCCGCCTCCACTGGCTCGGTCAGTCCCCTGCTCAGGACGTCGAGCTCTATCACGAGGATGACGAAGGCTTCCGCGTATCCGTATCGCTTTCGGCGAACGAACGGTGGCTGATCGTCTCGACCGGCGACCACGAGACCAGCGAAGTGCGCCTGGTACCGGCGGCCGAGCCTCTGTCCGAACCGCTTCTGGTCCGACCGCGCGAGAAAGGCGTCGAATACGCGGTCGACGAGCGGGACGGGGTCCTGTTCGTCCACACCAACGACACGCACGAGAACTTCCGTCTCGCCACGGCCCCTCTGGCTCAGCCCGACCGGTGGACCACCCTGATCGAGGGTACCGACGCGTTCTATCTAACCGGCGTCGAGCTGTTCAAAGACTTCTACGTGACCGAAGGCCGCCTCGGCGGGCTCGATCGGCTGGAGATCCGATACTACGACGATCCCTCTCGCGTCGAACCGCTCGCGTTTCCGGAGCAGAGCTTCACGGCTTCGCTCGGCAACAATCCCGAATGGGACATGTCGGCGCTGCGGGTGTCTTACGAAAGCATGATCAGCCCGGCGACGACTTACGACTATCACGTCGGGGATCGGCGCCTCGAGGTGCTGAAAGTCCAGGAAATCCCGTCCGGCTACGATCGTGAGCTTTACGCGACCGAGCGGCTGGAGCTTCCCGCGCGCGACGGAACCCTTATCCCGGTGTCGGTCATGTACCGCAAGGACCGGGCCCAGGCCGGCCCACTGCACCTTTACGGCTACGGCGCCTACGGCATCGCCATTCCGCCAGGCTTCTCGACCACCCGCTTCAGCCTGGTGGACCGCGGCTTCGCCTATGCGATCGCGCACATCCGCGGCGGCGACGATCTGGGCCGCGCCTGGTACAAGGCCGGCAAGCTCGAGCAGCGCACCAACACCTTCAACGACTTCGTCGACGTCGCCAACGGCCTGATCGCGGGCGGCTACACCGAAAAGGGCCGGATCAGCATCTCGGGCGGTTCGGCGGGCGGCGAGCTGATGGGGGCGGTGATCAATTCCGATCCCGAGCTCTGGGGCGCGGTCGTGGCGCACGTGCCGTTCGTGGACGTGCTGGCGACGATGCTCGACGCGACGCTGCCGCTGACGCCTGGCGAATGGCCCGAGTGGGGCAACCCGATCGAGGACAAGGCGGCCTTCGAGCTGATCCGCAGCTATTCGCCCTACGACAACGTCACTGCCCAGGCTTATCCGCCGCTGCTCGTCACCGCCGGCCTCAATGATCCGCGCGTAACCTATTGGGAGCCAGCCAAATGGGTCGCCCGCTTGCGCGAGCTCAAGACCGACGACAACGAACTGCTGCTCAAGACCAACATGGGCGCCGGCCACGGCGGCAAGTCGGGCCGCTTCGAAAGCCTGCGCGAGACGGCGGAGGAATTCGCTTTTATTCTCTGGCAGCTCGGGGTCGACGCCTCGGTTCCAGCCGGGGCGGAGCAGCCCGCGGGTTGAGCAGCCGCTTCTCCATGCCCTTCACCGCGGCGCCCGAGCACATCGATGCCAACGGGCACGTCAACAACGCGGTGTGGGTGCAATGGATGGAGGATCTCGCCACCGCGCACTGGATGCGCGATGCCGATCCGGCGCATGTCGATGCCTATGCCTGGGTCGTGACCCGGCACGAGATCGACTACCGCGGCAACGTCCGCGAAGGCGACAGCGTCGAGGGAACGACAGAGATCCGCGAGGGGCCGAGCGGCGCGCGGTTCGACCGCCATTTCGCTTTCGTCGATGGCCGCGGCAAGACGCTGGTTCGGGCCAAAACCACCTGGGCCATGGTCGACCGCCACACCGGGCGGGTCCTGCGCGTGCCGCCGGACGTGTCGGCGCCTTTTCTCGATAGCCCCGCCTAGCGGCGCGTCAGGCCAGCGCTTCCTCCAGCGGCAGGAGCTCATAGCCGAGCTCTTCCGCCACCGCCGGATAAGTCACCCGTCCGGCGTGGACGTTGAGGCCGTTGGCGAGGTGCGGATCCTGCCGCATCGCTTCCTTCCAGCCGAGATCGGCGATCTGCAGCGCCCGCTGCAAGGTCACGTTGTTGAGCGCGTACGTGCTGGTGCGCGCCACCGCCCCGGGCATGTTGCCGACGCAGTAGTGGACGATGCCGTCGAGGATGAACGTCGGGTCTTCGTGCGTCGTCGGCCGGCTGGTCTCGAAACAGCCGCCCTGGTCGATCGCGACGTCGACCAGCACCGCGCCCGGCTGCATGCAGCTCAGCATCTCGCGAGTCACCAGCCGCGGCGTCGCGGCGCCGGGGATCAGCACCGAGCCGATCACCAGATCGGCGTGGCTGAGCGCATCGAGCAGGTTCGCCTGGTTGGACAGCCGGGTCTTGGCGCGGCTTTCGAAATGCAGGCTGAGCCGCTCCAGCGCGTCGGGGCTGTTGTCCATGATCGTCACGTCGGCGCCGAGCCCTGAGGCCATTTGCGCGGCGTTGAAGCCGACCACCCCGCCGCCGAGGATCAGCACGGTGCCCGGCGCCACGCCGGGAACGCCGCCGAGCAGCACGCCGCGGCCGCCGTTCACTTTCTCCAGCGCGGTCGCGCCCGCCTGGATGCTCATCCGGCCCGCGACCTGGCTCATCGGCTTCAGCAGCGGCAGCGTGCCGCCCGGCCCGGTCACCGTCTCATAGGCAATCGCGGTGACGCCCGATTCCACCAGCGCCGCGGTCTGCTCCGGATCGGGGGCCAGGTGGAGATAGGCGTAGAGGATCTGCCCTTCGCGCAGCATCAGCCGCTCTTCCGTCTGCGGCTCCTTGACCTTGACGATCATCTCGCAGCTTTCGAACAGCCGCGCCGGATCCTCGATGATCTTGGCCCCCGCCTCGCGGTAGCGGTCGTCGTCGGCGCCGATGCCGAGCCCGGCCCCGGTCTCGACCCAGACCTCGTGCCCGCGCCGCACCAGTTCGCTGGCGCTCTCCGGAGTCAGGCCGACCCGGTACTCGCTGTTCTTGGTTTCGCGCGGACAGCCGATCAGCATGAAGCAATTCTCCTCAGCCCGGGCCGTTACAGGCGCCGGGCGAGGGGCACAATCGCCAGTGGGACCGGCCGGTCGCGGCGCCGGGCGGCCTCCGGTGCTGGATCAGTCATTCCGGAACAGCGCCAGGTCGATCGATTCCCCCACCGCCTTCAGCCCGGCGTCGCTGCCGTGCAGGAAATCACCCATGTGATAGCCGTCGCGCATCGCTGCCGGATCGGCGGGGTCGGCAAAGGCGGTGTCGAGCCGCACCACCGCGTCGAAAGCCCCGCCATTCAGGATCCAGTCGTTGATCCGCTGCCGCGCCGCTTCGCCCTCTTCGGTCCAGTAGCTCGCGCCCCTGTAAGGCCCGATCGGGCTGCCGATTACCTTGATGCCCTTGGCGTGTGCCCGGGCGATCAACTGCTTGTAGCCGGCAATCATCTGCTCGACCGTGATCTGCGGCTGGTCGAGGCCGGGCAGTTGCGGTCCGCCGCGCTGAGGGCCGAAGCGGTTGCCGATGTCGTTCACCCCTTCCAACACGATCAGGTACTTCACGTTCGGCAGGCTCAGCACATCCTCGTCGAAACGCGCCAGTGCCGCTTCGCCCATGCCTGGGCTGAGCACGCGGTTGCCGCTGATCGCCGCATTGGCGACCGCCCACTCCATGCCCGCGTCCTCCAGCCGGTTGGCGAGCACGTCGGGCCAACGCCGGTTCGCTCCCGGCGTCGAGCCGACCCCGTCGGTGATCGAATCGCCGAACGCGACGATCGTGCCGAGCGCATCGGCCGAATCCACTTCGACCGCGGCCAGGAACGCGCGGTGCTGCGCCCGGCTGACCGGCTCGAACGCCTTGCCGACATGGTTTCCGGGCGGCGAGACGGCGAGTTCGTCGAGCCCGGTCAGGTGGCAAGTGCAAGGGCCGGTGTCGCTGGGAAGATAGAGCTCGACCTTGAGCCGGGCGAGATCGGGCAAGCCGACTTCCACCGCGTCGCTGACGAACGGCGCGCCGCGCGGGATCACGCCTCCCGGCTCGCCGCCGAAAGTCAGCGTCCGGCTGGTGGCGGCGACTTCCTGGCCCGCATCGTCGATCTGGACCACGCGCGCGGCGCCGATCTCCAGCGGCGCGCTGCCGTAGCGGTTCGAGAGCCGGATGCGGACTTTGTCGCCGCCTTCACTGATCCGCAGAATCTGGCTGATCGTCACGTTGTCGTAGCTGGCGGCCGCGAACGGCCCCTCGGTTCCCAGCGGCGCATGCGGCGAGGCCGCCCAGCTCGCGACCCATTCGGCCTGGGCCGGGCTGGCCAGGACGGCCAGAGCCGCTGCGATCATCAATTTCGAGCGAATGCGCATTCTGTTTCCCTCCCTGGTGCGCGCTGCGGCGCTTGGCGCAGAGACCTAACCGGCCCGCCGGCTTCGCGCCAGCCTCAGCGCGGCTTGTTCCGCGAAGCGCGTCGCCGCCGCCAGCCGATGAACGACCAGCAGCTTCCGAACACCAGGCAGCCCACGCCTATCGCTCCCAGGGCGACGATGGCCGAGCCGAAGAAGACCGCACCGGCAATGGCCAGGATGATCTCGAGGAAGATCTCCAGGCCGCCCCTCATGTCGGAGCGACTTCGCCTGACAGGATGCGGCGATAGAGCGCCGCGTATTCGTCGGCCATGCGCTTCACCGTGAAGCGCTCCTCGACTGCCCGCCGGCACGCCTCGCGGTCGATCTCGCCCAGCCGGCCGATCGCCTCGACCGCTTCCTCGAAGCTGTCCACCAGAAAGCCGGTTTTCCCGTGCTCGATCAGTTCGGGCATCGATCCGCGGCGATAAGCGATCACCGGGGTCCCGCAAGCCATCGCCTCCACCACCGAAAGGCCGAAGGGCTCGTCGAACCCGATCAGGTGCAGCAGCCCCTTGGCCTGGCCCAGCGCCCGCATGCGCTCCTCGCCGCCGACCACGCCGCGATAGATCACCCGCTCCCCGTCAATGAACGGCTCGACCTCGCGGGCATAATAGCCCTCGTCCTGGATCAGCCCGCACAAGTTCAGCCGGTGGCCGGTCTCCGCCGCCGCGCGCACCGCTTCGCCGGCGCCTTTGTCGGGATGGAAGCGGCCGAAGAACAGCAGATCCTCGCCTCCCGCGGCCTCGAAAGGAAACTCCTCGACCCGGATCCCGTGATGGATCGTCGCCGCGTAGTGCAGCGAAGCGGCGCGGTCGGCATCGCTGATCGAGACGTAGTGGACCCGGTCGTCGTAGCGTTCGTAAACCGGCAGGATGCGCGGGCTGGAAAAGCCGTGGATCGTCGTGACGATCGGCGTTTCCACCATCCGCGCGAAGATCAGCGGCATGAAGTCCGCCTGGTTGTGGATCAGGTCGAACTCGCCCGCCCGCTCGTAGAGATGCGCGATGTGCAGCGCCTCGTAGACTTTGGCATCGAGCGAGGGGTCTTCCGAATAGCCGCGCGGCGCCACCCCATCGAGCTTGCCGGCGGTTTCGGAATCGAGCGTCGCGAACAGGGTCACGTCGATGCCGCGTTCGACCAGGGCTTCGGTCAGCAGGCTGGTGACGAGCTCCCACGGGCCATAGGCGCGCGGCGGCGTCCGCCAGGAGATCGAGCTGAGCATCGCTACGCGCATGTCAGCCCCTAAGCCGCCAGATCACGCCCTCGTTCCCCCGCAACTGCTCCGAACGGCCCGGCAGAGTCGACAGCAGGCGCTCGCCGCCGGCTGCTTGCGCGGGCATCTCCGTGGCTTCCTCTCCGAAGTTCAACGCGACGACAAGCCGCGAATCGGCGGTGCAGCGCTCATAAGCCAGCAACGCCTCCCGGCACTGCAGGCTGCGGTACTCGCCCCGGCTCAGCGCGGCTTCGGCCCGGCGCAGCCGCAAGAGCGCGCGGGTCAGCTCGAGCATCGATCCCGGATCGCCGTCTTGCGCAGCGACGTTGCGGCTCTCCCAGTCCGGATTGAGCGGCAGCCAGGGTTCGCCCGTCGTGAAGCCGGCGTTGAGCGAGCGGTCCCACGGCATCGGCGTGCGCGAAGGGTCGCGGCCAAGGCCGATGCCCGGCTGGCGCAGCTCGCGCGGGTCGCGCACTTTGTCGGCCGGAATGGGCACGGTGCCGATCGCCAGCTCGTCCCCTTGATAGAGCGTCGGCGTGCCGCGCAAGGTCAGGAGCAGCATCATCGCCACGCGCGCCTGGGCTTCACCGATTCGCGCAGCGATACGCGGTGCATCATGGCTGCCGAGCACCCAGTTCGGCCAGCCCCAGGCCGGCAACGAGGTTTCGTATTCGTCGATCAGGCGCCCGACCGTCTCGGCGTTCCACGAATTCTCGAGCAGGCAGAAGTTGAACGGCAAATGCACTTGCGGCGCCTCGGCCGTGCCATGCCAGCGCGCCAGCCGGTCGTTCGGCAGCACGATCTCGCCGACCAGCAAGCGGTCGCCATAGCTGTCGGCCAGCGCCCGAATCTCGGCCGAAATGGCATGGGCTTCGGGCTGATCGGTCGAATGGAGCTGGAGCAGTCGGTCGCGTTCGTTGACGCCCGGTTGCCAGTGCGGATTGGGGGGATTGTCGGGCAGCCCCTCGGCTTTGACGATGTGCCACAGCACGTCGATGCGGAAGCCGTCCACGCCGCGATCGAACCAGAACCGCAGCACGTCGAGCATGGCCGCCTTCAGCTCGGCGTTGCGCCAGTTCAAATCCGGCTGCTGCGGCAGCATCGCGTGCAGGTAGTACTGCCCGGTTGCCTCGTCCCACTCCCAGGCGCTGCCGCCGAAATCGCTGACCCAGTTGTTCGGCGGCAGCCGCTCGCCGTCAGGGCCGATTCGCGCATCGCGCCAGATGTACCAGTCGCGCTTCGGGTTATCGCGGCTGGAGCGACTTTCGACGAACCACGGATGCTGGTCCGAGCTGTGGTTGGGCACGAAGTCCAGCAGCAGCTTCAGCCCGCGCGCATGGACCGCGGCAATCAGCCGGTCGAAGTCCTCCATCGTCCCGAACAGCGGATCGATGCCGCAGTAATCGGCGATGTCGTATCCGAAATCGACCATCGGCGACGGGAAGACCGGCGACAGCCAGATCGCATCGACCCCGAGCTCGGCGATATAGTCCAGCCGGCGCTCGAGGCCGGCGAGGTCACCTACCCCGTCGCCGTCGTTGTCCTGGAACGAGCGCGGGTACACCTGGTACACCACGCCCGTTTCCCACCAGGGATGCTGATCCTTTGATACTCCCGCCATCTCACCCGGCAGAATGCGCGAGCCGGGCGATTGGCTCCCGCCCGCGCCTGGGGGCGCCGTCACTGATTCGTGAGCGAGACCTCGGGCAGCGCGGCCAGGTCTGCGGCCGTCATCGTGGTCTGGACGTCGACATCGTCCCCCCGCGTCACGGTGGTCAGGCCGGTGATCGGCACGTGGACATACCGATCCGGATCGCTGTCCTCGATCTCCACCAGCAGCCGGTCGACGGTGCCGTCTGCCGCGCGCTCGACTCGCTCGATATCGCCAAGTTCGACATTGTTCGCGCCGATCAGATCGGCGTCGAGCAACTGGCGTTCGGTCAATCCAAGCGCTGCTATCGCATCGCCGGAGGCTTGCGCGCTTGCCCGCGCGTCCGCTTCCATCCTGTCTTGGGCCTCATCCTCCGCGGAGTTGCCGCAGGCGGCAAGCGCGAGGGGTAGACTGGCTACGGCAGCGATCAGCTTCTTCATGACGGAACCTCCAGGTCAGCGCCGGTTCGGCATGGCCTCCCAACCCATCGGCGGCGCAGCGGGTTCCGAACTAGAGCGGATTGCCGTCGCGATCGCGGTAGATTTCGCGGCGGCCGACATGGTTGGCGGGGCCCACCAGGCCGTCTTCCTCCATCCGCTCGATCCACTTGGCCGCGGTATTGTAGCCCACGCCCATCTGGCGCTGCAGCCACGAGCCGGAGGCCTTCTGCGCTTCGAACACGATCTGGCAGGCCTGCCGATATTTGCGCTCGTCGGGGTTGTCGCTGGCGGTCAGCTCGTCGTCGAACCCGAAGAAGCTGCCTTCCTCGGGCTCCTCGGTCACCGACTCGATGTACTCGGGCTCGCCCTGGCTGCGCCAGTGCTCGGCGACGCGTTCGACTTCCTCGTCGCTGACGAACGGCCCGTGCACGCGGCGCAGCGGGCCGGAGCTCGGCTTGTAGAGCATGTCGCCTTTGCCCAGCAGCTGCTCGGCGCCCTGCTCGCCCAGGATCGTGCGGCTGTCGATGCGGCTCGTCACGTGGAAGCTGATCCG
>CAYTPY010000037.1:0-19680 GCA_964439725.1 uncultured Erythrobacter sp.
ACGAGGGCGGGGGATGATGAAGGTGGAGGACGAGCTTTGCTCCTACTTTCGTCATCCTCGCGAACGCTCTCGTCAACCCCGCGAACACTCTCGTCATTCCCGCGAAAGCGGGAACCCAGTCGCATCCAATCCCACCCCCTCAAACCAGCCAAATCCGCGGCTCCACCCGTCGCTCCAGCATCAGCTCGCTCAGCGCCCAGACCAGCGCGTCGGCGCGGTCCGGGCTGCGGCCGGGGCCTTCGTAGCGGCCGCCGGCCAAGAGGCCGCACATCTGGTCTTCGAGCGCGGCGAACAGACCGGCGTGCCGCACTCGGCCGGCTTCGTAGAGCGCCGCCACCGGCTCCGCGCGCGCTGCCTTGCCGCGGCTGGCGTGGACCAGCTTGACCGGCAGCGCGCAGTCGGCGGCGCGCAGCACGCTTTCGACCATCGCGCCGCCCTGGTTGGCTTCGGCCACCACCCGGTCGGCGCCCCAGGCGCGCGCGGTCTCGGCCACGACGCGGGCCCAGCGCTCGGGGCTGGCTTTCTCGGCCGAGGCATCGGCGCGGACATAGGCCAGGCCGTCCGCGCCCAGCATCGCCACCACGATCCCGCAGGCGTCGCCTTGGTGGCTCACCGGCGGGTCCACCGCCACCACCACGCGCCGCGCCTCGGGCAGCGCGCCCGAGCAGCGGCAGCGCTCGAGCAGCTCGCGGCTCCACAGCGCGCCTTCGGCCGCTTCCAGCATTTCGCCGCCGAGCTCCTGCCGGCCGAAGCCGGTGCCCTCGAAGCTCTCGATCATCGCCGCGAGGTATTCGGCCGGCAGCACCGCGCCGTTGTCGGTGGTCCGGCCGCGCGCCACGACCACTTTGCCCGCTTTCGCTTCGGCCAGCAGGCGGCGCATCAGCTCGGCCTGGCGGGGCGTGGTGGTGGCGAGCACCCGCGGCGTCTCGCCCAGGCGCATGGTCAGCTGCAGGTTGTTCCACGTCTGCATTGCTCGGTCGCTCGAATTGTCCCATTTGGCGATCTCGTCGCACCAGGCGTGGCTGTGCTGCGGCCCGCGCAGCGTGTCGGGCTCCCCGGCCGAATAGAGCCAGGCCACCGCGCCGTTTTCCCAGGTCAGCTTGCGCAAGCTCGGCTCGAACACCGGGGCGAGCGCGCCAGGCGCGGCGGCGAGGACGCCGCTGTCGCCTTCGACCATGACGCTGCGCACTTCGTTCAGGCTCGCGCCGACCAGCGCGATCCGCGCGTTCCCGTCGTTGCGGGCCACGCCGCGGACCCATTCGGCGCCGGCGCGGGTCTTGCCGAAGCCGCGCCCGGCGCAGATCAGCCAGGTCCGCCATCGGTCGTTCGCGGCCTCGCGCGGCGGCAGCTGCGCGTCGCGGGCCCAGCCTTCCCAGTAATAGCTGCCAAGCGCGGCGAGCTCGTGCGGCGCAAGCTGGCGGGCCAGTTCCTCGCGCTCGGCGTCGGCTTCGGGCCCCGGGCGCCGCAGCCAGGCGCCGCGCGACAGCGCGCGCTTAGCCCTGGCCATGGCGCCGCGTCCGCTCGGCTGCGGCCCGTTTGGCCCCCGTCCGCTTAGCGGACGGCTGCTCGGCGGCCCGCTGGGCGCCGATCCGCTTGGCGCTGCTCTTGCGGGCCTTGCGGATCGCCGCCTCGCTTTCCCCGGCGCGGGCCCGCAGCGCGTCGATCTTGGCGTTGATCGCGGCGATCGTCGCGGCTTCGTCGGCCAGCGTGCGGCGGCCTTTCTCGCGCGCCACGTTCTCGCGGTGCGCGGTCAGGCAGCGCAGCGCGGTCGCGGTGTCGAACTTGCGCTTCGGCTTGTCCGCGGCCTCGGCGCTGTCCCCGTTCCGCAAGTGCGCCAGCAGCTCCATTTCCAGGTTGTCGTAGCCTTCGGCGAGCGCCGCGTACCACCGCCGGGCGAAGTCGGGGTCGCTGCGCCGCAGCCGATAGACTTTGCTCACCGGCAGGTCGGCCACCGCCGCGGCGGCGGCGACGTTGGAGGTCTCGGCCAGCTCCTCCAGGAACCGCTCGATCTTGGCCGCATCGCGCCGCGGCGCCGGGCCGGCGCGGCGCTTGCAGCGGTCGTCCACCGGCCCCAGCGCGTCCCATTCGGCGGCGAACGCCGGGTGCCTCTTGCGGCGGTGGTACGGGGTGGAGCTGGTCACTCCGGCTTCCCTCGCCGCGGCCCGAACTCCGTTGCCGGCGCGCAAGGCCTCCAGGAACCGCGCCGCCCATGCCGGCGCGGCCTTTTCCTCTCTGTCGTTCATGTCGCTGATCCCCTTCTGCGGCAATCGCCCGGCGCACCGGGCGAATACGAAAAAGGGCGGCCCTTCCGGACCGCCCTCGTGGCGAATCGCACTATCGCGATGTTCATGATTTGTGCCACAATAGCGTGACGCTGTCAAGCTTAAAGTGCCATATAGGTTCTGGGAGTTGTCCTGGTGATCGGGCGCTTGCCCCTCCCGCCGCGCTCGCCTAGGGCGCTGGGCGCCGAGGGAAGGGTCTCCAATGCTGCGCCGCCTCTACGACTGGACGATGGCCAAGGCCGCGCATCCGCAGGCCGAATGGTGGCTGGCCTTCATCAGCTTCATCGAATCGAGCTTCTTTCCGATCCCGCCGCATCCGCTGCTCGGGCTGATGTGCCTGGCCGAGCCGCAGCGGGCGATCCGCTTCGCGGTGATCTGCACGCTGGCCTCGGTTCTGGGCGGCCTCTTCGGCTACGCGATCGGCTATTTCCTCTACGAGGCGATCGGCGAGGCGATCCTGGCCATGCTTGGCCTCACCGACAGCTTCCCGCGCGCCGCCTGCCTGCTGCGCGAATACGATGTCGAGGTGATCCTGATCGCCGGCGCCACTCCGGTGCCGTTCAAGCTGCTGACGATCACCGCCGGCTTCATCGAAATGGCGCTGGTCCCGTTCATTCTCGCCAGCCTGGCCGGCCGGGCGCTGATCTTCATGACGGTCGGCGTGCTGTTTCGCCTGCTCGGCGCGCCGATCAAGCGCTTCATTGACAAGTACCTGACGCTGGTCAGCACCGCTTTCGTGCTGCTGGTGGTGGCCGGGTTCCTGGTCGTGACCCAGCTCGAGGGCGGCAGCGAGGAAGTCCGCGACCGCTGCGAGGTGGCCGCCGCCACCGCCTGACCCTCACGCCTCGAGCTCGATGTCCCAGTAGAGCCAGTCGCGCCAGGTCTCGTGCAAGTAGTTGGGCGGAAAGCGTTTTCCGTACTGGATCAGCTGCCAGCTGGTGGGCCGGATCGGCTCCACCAGCGGCTGTATCCGCGCCTGCGCCGGGGTCCGTCCGCCCTTCCTCATGTTGCACGGCGCGCAGGCGGTCAGGATGTTCTCCCAGGTCGTCTTCCCCCCCAGCCGCCGCGGCATGACATGGTCGAAAGTCAGCTGCTCCGGACACCCGCAATACTGGCAAACGAACCGGTCGCGCAGGAACACGTTGAAGCGCGTGAAGGCCGGGAACTCGCTCGGCTTGACGTATTGCCGCAGCGCAATGACCGAAGGGATCTTCATGTCGAGCGACGGCGAGTGGACCTCCCGCTCGTAGCTCGCGACCACGTCCACCCGCTCCAGGAAGATCGCCTTGATCGCGGTCTGCCACGGCCACAGGCTCAGCGGGTAATAGGACAGCGGCGTGTAGTCGGCGTTGAGCACCAGCGCCGGGCAGCTCGCCAGCTGGCGGTCCGGGTCGTCCTCGGCGCTGCGGAAGCGCGCCGCCCGTTCGATGAGATCGGCCTTGTACACCTGGCGCGCCCTCTGTCTGCTGACCGAGAGGGAGCACTTGCAGGCGAATGCGTCAACCCTGTGAAAGCGCGCCGATTCATTCCGTCAACAGCTCGGCCGCAGGGCCCTTCGACAAGCCCGCGACGAGCCGTCTAAAGGGGCTGGTGATGGCCGTCACCCGCTTCGCTCCCAGCCCGAACGGACCCCTGCACCTCGGCCATGCCTTCTCGGCGATTGCGGCCCACGATCTGGCCCGGGCGCGGGGAGGGCGGTTCCTGCTGCGGATCGAGGATATCGACGGCGCCCGCTCCCGCCCCGAGCTGGCCGAGGAGTTCCGCGCCGATCTCGCCTGGCTCGGCCTCGAGTGGGAGGAAGTCGCGCCGCAATCCGCCCGCCTCGCGAGCTATGCCGCCGCCGCCGAAGCCTTGCGCGTGATGGGCCTGCTCTATCCCTGCCGCTGCACCCGCGCCGAGATCGCGGCGGCGGCGCGCGCGGTCGGCCCGGAAGGCCCGGTCTATCCCGGCACCTGCCGACAGCAAGCCGTCGATCCCGCTGGCGAGGTCGCCTGGCGCCTCGACGTGGCGGAAGCGCTCCGCCGCACCGGCCCCCTCACTTGGGCCGACGAGCGCCGCGGCGAGCAGGCGGCCCGGCCCGACCTCGCCGGCGATGTCGTGCTCGTCCGCAAGGACCGCGACACGCCGGCGAGCTACCACCTCGCCGCCACCCTCGACGATGCCGCCGACGGAGTGACGCTGGTCACCCGCGGCGTGGACCTCTTCGCTGCCAGCCACGTCCACCGCCTGCTCCAGGCGCTTCTCGATCTGCCGGTCCCGACCTGGCACCACCATCCGCTGCTGCTCGATGCCGAGGGCCGCAAGCTTGCCAAGCGCCGCGGTTCGCCTTCGCTCGCCGATCGCCGCCGGGCCGCGGAGGACGGGCGGGCGCTGGCAGATTCTTTGCGCTGCGGCGACCTCCCTTCTGGTGTCGGCCTATCCGACGCTCTACATTGCCCGCCATGAACACGCTCCTCGTCATCCTGATCGTGATCCTGGCGGTCATGACCGTGGTATCGCTCGTCCGCGGCATCATCGCCTTCATGCAGAGCACCAAGCTCGATCTCGAGAGCGACGGGGACCGGGCGGCGGACATGCAGCTCAGGCAGAACAAGATGATGTTCGCCCGCATCAAGTACCAGGCGCTGGCCATCGTGGTCGTCGCCGTGCTGCTGATGTTCAACCGCTAGCCGCCGGGCCAGCGGCAGGTGGTTCGCCTCAACAAGATCTACACGCGCACCGGCGACGACGGCACCACCGGCCTCGTCGACGGCACCCGCCGCGCCAAGCACGACGCTCGGCTCGAAGCCGTCGGCGCGGTCGACGAAGCCAACACCATGCTCGGCTGGGCGGCACTTGCGGTCGAGGACGCGACTCACCTCACTCGGGTCCAGAACGACTTGTTCGATCTCGGCGCCGATCTCGCCACGCCGGGCGAGGATTTCACCCCCTCGGAAATGGTCCTGCGCATTGTCATGACCCAGTCCGAGTGGCTGGAGCGGCGCATCGACGCCGCCAACGAGCGGCTCGAGCCGCTGCGCAGCTTCATCCTTCCCGGCGGCAGCGAAGCGGCGGCGCGGCTCCACATCGCTCGCGCCGCGGTTCGCCGCGCCGAGCGGGCGATGACCGCGCTCGCGGAAACCGAACCGGTCAATCCGGCGGCGCTGGCCTACATCAACCGCCTGTCCGACTACCTCTTCGTGCTCGCCCGCGTGGCGAACGGCGGCCGCGATCCGCTGTGGCAGCCGGGCGCCAATCGCTAGCCGGGAACGGGCTTGCCAAGCGGCGGGTTGTCTCGGCGAAGGAGATACCCCGATGACCGACCGACCCCGTCAAAGCTCGGAACGAACCGACGACGATCAGGCCCCCGAACTGCATAATTCCGAACAGGACGACGAGCAGTGGCAGACCCAGACGGTCGCCGAAGATGCGCTGCGGGGGGAGGGTCAGCGCGCCAGCCCGCTCGACAGCGTCAAGTCTGACAACGACAGCGGGATCATGGACGATTCGACCCAGGACCTGATCGATCACATGCGCGACATGGAGCAGTCGGGGCGGATCGACATGTCGGCCTTCAACGGCGAACCCAACCACGACGACAATGCCGACTGGTTCGGCGACGAGTCCAAGCTGGACGACCTGCCGGGCGACGGCTCGTCCATCCGCAATCCGCTCCACGATAACGAGTAATTCGCATTGCCTCCCGCTGCGGCGGGAGGGAGCCCTTACGGCAGCAGTTCCTGGCCGGGCGCATTCTCGGTCAGGAACCACAACCCAAACACCAGCACGGCCGCCCCGAACGCCACCGCCCAGCCGAACCACCGGAACATCGGGTTATCTGCCGGTTCGATCTGGTGCGGTTTCAGCCGCGCAAGCGTAGCGCAGGCGCGCCGCTCCGCCAGAACCGCCAAGATGCCGCCTCCCAAGATGAACAGGGTCGCTATCGCCCGCGCCAGCCCGCGCGGCTCCATCTCGTCGAACAGCACGTGAAAGCCCAATCCGATGCCGATCGCGCCGAACGCGGTGCGCATCCAGCCGGCGAAAGTCCGCTCCATTGCCATGATCGTGCGATCTTCGGCCATGTGCGTGCGTTCTTGCGCCAAGTCGTCCCGATCGATGTCGTCGTCGCGGTCCCCGCGCTTGGTATCGGTGTCCATGGGGGCTAAACCCCCTCGGACGCCTCCCGTTTCAGGCCATAGAGCAAATCGAGCGCCTCGCGCGGCGTGAGCGCGTCGACGTCGAGCGCTTGCAGCCGCTCGCGAAGCGCGTCGCATTGTGCTTCTTCCGCCTGCGCGGCCGCGGCAAACAGCGGCAACTCGCCCAGGCCCGCGGCCAGCCCTCCGGTCTCCGCGCGTCCTTTCTCCAGCTTGTCGAGCACCGAACGCGCCCGCGCGATGACCTCGCGGGGAACGCCGGCAAGCTTGGCGACGGCGAGGCCGTAGCTGCGGTCCGCCGCGCCTTCCGCCACTTCGTGGAGCAGGACCAAGTCGCCCTTCCACTCCTTGGCGCGGACGTGGTGGAGCGAGAGCGCCGGGCAGGTGTCGGCGAGGCGGGTGAGCTCGTGATAGTGCGTGGCGAACAGGCAGCGGCAGCGATTGGTCTCGTGGATCGCCTCGGCCACCGCCCAGGCCAGTGCCAGCCCGTCGTAAGTCGATGTGCCGCGCCCGACTTCGTCCAGGATCACGAAGCTGCGCTCGGTCGCCTGGGCCAGGATCGCCGCGGTCTCCACCATCTCGACCATGAAAGTAGAGCGGCCGCGCGCCAGGTTGTCCGAGGCGCCGACGCGGCTGAACAGGCGGTCGACCAGGCCCAGCGTGACGCGGCTCGCCGGAACGAAGCCACCGGCTTGCGCCAGAAGCACGATCAGCGCGTTCTGCCGCAGGAACGTCGACTTGCCGCCCATGTTCGGCCCGCCGACCAGCCACAGCCGGTCGTCAGGCCCCAACCGGCAGTCGTTGGCGACGAAGCGCTCCCCGCTCCGAGCCAGCGCCGCTTCCACCACCGGGTGACGCCCGCCCTCGACTTCGAGGCACGGCGCCTCGACGATTGCCGGCCGGCACCAACCGCCTTCCGCCGCCCGCTCGGCTTGTCCGGCGGCGACATCGATACGGGCGAGGGTGGCGGCCGTGGCGGCAATCGACTCCCTGGCGGCGGCCACCTCTTCCACCAACCCTTCGAAGTGCGCTTCTTCCGCCGCCAGCGCCCGGCCGCCCGCCTCGGCGATGCGGCTCGCCTCTTCGTGAAGCTGCAGCGAGTTGAACCGCACTGCGCCGGCCATCGTCTGGCGGTGGGTAAAGCCGCTCTCCGCCGCCATCAGCGCGTCGGCGTGGCGGCTCGGCACTTCGACGAAATAGCCCAGCACGCCGTTGTGGCGGATCTTGAGCGCCGCGATGCCGGTCTCTTCGCGGTAGCGGGCCTCTAGAGCCGCTATCGCTCGCCGCGCATTGCCCGAAACCTGGCGCAGTTCGTCGAGCGCGGCATCGTAACCTTCGGCAATGAAGCCGCCTTGCGCCCGCTCGGTCGGCGGGGAGGGCACCAGCGCGCGCGACAAGTGGTCGTTCAGCGCTCCGTGCCCGCCGAGCGTCGGCAGCAGGGCCTCGAGCAGCGCCGGCCGGTCGCGCTTGCCGCTCAGGAACTCGTGGATCCGCCGCGCTGCCAGCAGGCCGTCTCGGATCTGGCCGAGGTCGCGCGGCGAACCGCGCCCGGCCACAACCCGGCCTAAGGCCCGGCTGATATCGGGCAGCGCCCGCAGCGCATCGCGCAAGTCGGCGCGCAGCAGCGGATCGACGTGCAGCCATTGCACCAGGTTCAGCCGCGCCTCGATATCGCCGGCAACCGCCAGCGGCGCCGCCAGGTCCTCAGCCAGCAGCCGCGCCCCGGCGCCGGTGACGCAGCGATCGACTGCGGCGAGCAGGCTGCCGCTTCGCCCGCCGCCCTGCGCCTCAAGGATTTCCAGGCTGGCCCGCGTTGCGGCGTCCATTGCCAACGTGGTTCCGGAGGGCCGCACCACCGGCGGCAGCAGCAGGGGCAGGTTGCCGCGCCCGACATGCTCCAGATAGGCGATCAGCCCCCCCGCCGCGGCCAGCATCGGCCGGGTGAACTGGCCAAACCCGTCAAGGGTAGCGACGGCGTGGATGCTCTTGAGGCGTGATTCGCCGGCATCCGACGAGAAATCGCTCCCAGGACGGGGTATGGCGTCGCCGCTCCCGGTTCCGCCGGCAAGCGCGAGGGGAGCGCCCGTTTCCTCTGGCGCCACCAGCTCCGTAGCCCCGAGCCGCGCCAGAACCGCCGGCAGCGCCTCCGGCTCGCATTCCTCCAGCTCCATCCGCCCGGTCGAGATGTCGCAGGCCGCCACGCCGCAGGTGCCGCGCACCTCGCACAAGGCTGCCAGCACATTGGCGCGGCGCGGCTCGAGCAGCGCTTCCTCGGTCAGGGTGCCCGCGGTGACGAAGCGGACGATGTCGCGCGCGACCAGCGCTTTCGAACCGCCGCGCTTCTTCGCTTGCTCGGGTGTTTCGACCTGCTCGGCGATAGCTACCCTGTGCCCGCCCTTGATCAGCCGGGCGAGGTAGCTTTCCGCCGCGTGGACCGGCACGCCGCACATCGGCACCGGCGCGCCCTGGTGCTCGCCGCGCGTGGTCAGTGCGATATCCAGCGTGGCGCTGGCCGCCTTGGCATCGTCGAAGAACAGCTCGAAGAAATCGCCCATCCGGTAGAACAGCAGGCAGTCCCCGGCCTCGCGCTTCAGCGCCAGGTACTGGGCCATCATCGGCGTCGGGGCAGGGTGGTCGGCCATCGGCTCAGCCGATTAGCGGATCGGCCCCCGGTGAGTCATCGCCTGGCGGGGATTAGCTGCGGATAGCGCCCACTTACTGCTCGATCAGCGGGAAATGCTTGTCGAGATGACGGCGGATGATGCGGACATTGCGGGTGTTGGACCTGTACATGAAGTCGAACAGGTCTCCGGCCACGGGGATGGAGCCGATCGCCGTATCGAACGCGATGTTGCCCGCCATGCGCCACAGCTTCCATTTGGGCATACCCAGGTTGCGAGCTTCCCAGACGATGTACGCACCCATCACGGCCGCGAACAGGTCGCCGACCACAGGTATGAGGCCCGCAATGGCGTCGAGCCCGACCGGGCGATTGATCCCCGGCACCACGAAGCTCCGCTCCAGAACGGCTTCCATGGCTTCGATCCGCTGCCTCACGGCCAGCGGGTCGCGGCCATAGGGAAGCGCCATGCGGCGCGGTCTTTGCGGCTGATCCATCGCGTCTCCTCTTCAGGTGTCTTACCTGGGTATGACGGCAAGCGGGGGCAAGGGGTGGAACGCCCAGGCGTTGCCGACAAATCCGGAGACTTGCCCGCGCACCAGCGAGAACCGCACTGGCGCGCCGATCGGGATGAAGACGTTGGCGCGCGTCAGCTCAATTTCTGCCTGCGAGAGCAGGCTGGCCTTGGCAGCGGGGTCGGTCTGCACGATCGAATCGCGCACCAGGGCATCGGCTTCGCTCGAGCAGAGGCCGCCCCGCAGCGAGCAGTTGAACTGGTTCAGATACCAGCGGGGGTCCGAATAGCGTGCGACCCGGTCGACCAGCACCAGATCCGCCTGCTCGGCTTCGTCCACCCGCTCCAGCCGCATGCCGACGCTGCCGAGATGGGCGGCGAGCTCGCGAAACAGGATGTCGAAGCCCGGGCCGCGCGGCAGGAACAGCGACAGGCGCGGCTCGGCGCCGTTCGCGGCTCGCCATGCCGATACGCGGCGCGCCGCTTCGTCACGCATCTCCGCCAGCGTCTGCGTCGCCCATCGCTCCGCGACATGCCCGGGATCACCCGGAAGACCGGGAGTGACGAGGCGAGTGGTCGCCACCCAGCCGCCAATAGCGAACGGCTCGATCAGGGCAGCGCGGTTGATCGCCATCGCCACCGCCTCGCGTCCTTGGGCAGTGGCGAGCAGGCCTTCCTCGCGGCGAACGCGGAGGCCGAACAGACCGATGGCGGGATCGATGCGCACCGTGCCGCGCGACAAAGGGCCGGTATCCGCCAGGGGCAGTGCATCGAGCCCGCCGCCGAGCACCAGATCGAGCTCGCCCGCGCCGAACAGCGTGATCGCCTCGGCAGAGGCGGCGGCGCGGATCTCGAGTGGGCGGATATAGCGCTCCCAGTTCCGTTCTTCGGGGACGCCGCGTTCCAGGGGCGGCTTGATTTCCAGCGTGGCGCGGTCATCGTCGCGCTCGATCCGCATTGGCCCGCTGCCGCCTTCGCCGCGCGACAGCGTCAGCTCCGGCTGGGCCAGGATCTGCAGCATCATCGGCACCGGGCTCGATAGGCGAATCTCGACGACTCGCCCGGCCATTGCCCGCACTTCTTCGATCGGAGCCAGGTCCAGGCCCAGGGCGGTGCCGCGCAAGGCGCGGATCGCGCTGCGCAGTTCGGCGCGGACGCTCTCTGCAGTCAGCGCGCTGCCGTCGGCCCAGGTGCTTTCGCGGAGCCGGAAGATGAAGCTGCGCCCGTCGTCGGTGACGATCCAACGATCGGCCAGCGCGGGGACCACTTCGCCTTGAGCATTGAGGGCGACCAGCCCCGATTCGGTCGCTGCGCGCAAGTGCTGCGCCGGGGAAGAAAGCCGTAGCCCGGTGTCGAACAGGTTCTCGGCCGAATCGATGAAGGCGACTTCCAGCGCCCCGTCATTGCCGCGCGAACATCCCGCCAGCGCAAGCGCGACGAGCGGGATGATCAGGCGGAGAAAGTTCATGCTGGGGAGTGCTACGGCTCCCCGCGCCGTCGTTCAACCGGCGCGCCGCTCAGATTTTGCGCAAGCGCGACGGGTCGCCTTGCTGGCCGGGCGGCACCGGGTTGGTCACACGGGTATAGCGCGGTGGATCGAACGTTTGCGCCGCGGCCTGCGCCGGACCTCGGACCACCACCGGATCGATCTCGTCGACGAACGCGATGCCGAAGCGGCTGTCCTGCTTCCACGCCACCGAGCCTTCGACCCAGCCCAGATTGCGCAATTCGACGCTGACCAGCGCGCCCCGGGTCACCCGCACATCGCCGTCGGCCATCATCCCTCCGGCCGAAAGGTTGCGGACCTTCACGCGATGCACGGTGTCCTGGCCCGCCACTTTGAGCTGGGCAAGCAGGAACAGGCTATCGCGGTTTACCTGGCGTGTATCGACATTGCTCATGGGCTGGAGCGACTGGCTTTCGGTTGTTGGTCTCCCGGCTGCCAGGCCGGGTGGGCGATCTGTAAGTCAACGCAGGCTATCGGCTTCGTTGGCTAACCGATCGTTAATCGGCGAGCGCGTTTTGCTAAACCGTCCCAAAATGGATCAGTCGTCGCGTGAAATCTTCTCGCGCCGTTCATGCGCCTGCTGCGCTTCGACGGTCATGGTCGCGATGGGCCGGGCGATCAGGCGGTTGATGCCGATCGGCTCGCCAGTCACCTCGCACCACCCGTATTCGCCTTCATCGATGCGGCGCAGCGCCGCGTCGATCTTGGCGATCAGCTTGCGCTGCCGGTCGCGGGTGCGCAGCTCGATGCCCCAATCGGTCTCGCTCGAGGCACGATCGTTGAGGTCGGGCTCGCGGATCGGGCCGTCCTGCAGCGACTGCAGGGTGTTCACCGAAGCGCTGAGGATCGACTTCTTCCACTCGAGCAGCAGCACGCGGAAATAGTTGAGCTGCTCCGGCGACATGTACTCGTCGTCTTCGGAAGGCGTGTAGTCGGGGTTCAGCGCACGCTTCGCCTTGGCCAGGATGTCGATATCGTCACTGGTAACCGAGGCCATGCACCAACTCCGCCCAGCGAGCCGGCCCGCACCGGCCCTTCCCCGTCCCGCGGCCGGCTTTGCGCCAACCACCTTGAATTGGCGCGGCCTATAGGGGCAGGGCAAATCAGGCACAAGCCGCAATCCCGGACGCGCGGCGTTTGCGGCAGCGCGGGACCGCTCTGGTGCAACCTGCCCGCAGATCGCGGTTAACGATTTCGGCAGCGCGTTAACCATTTCTTGACCGCGCTTCGTGAAAAGTGCCGGCAACCGCTGGGGGGCCGGCGCATCCGGGGAGGCCATCATGGATTTGGTCAAGATCGAAGAGTTCGCGAAAATTCGTCCGGCAGATACGGCCATCGCCGATCTGCACGTGGCACGCTGCCTTGCCGCTGCCGCCGCCGGCGATACCGATGCCTACTACGACCTCGGCGTGATCTTCTCGACCGGGGGACACGGCGTCGAGGCCGACCTCGTCGAAGCGCACAAATGGTTCAACCTCGCCGCTGCTGCCGGTCACGAGGAAGCCGCTTGGTGCCGGGCCGACGTTTCGGACGAGATGACCGCGCGAGAAATCGCCGAGGCTCAACGCCGTGCTCGCGAGTGGCTCCGCGCCGAAGCCCGTCGCGCCGCCTGACATCCCTCTCCTGCGGAAGGGCGCTCAGCTCTTGCGAAACGGCGTTCGATCGCCGAGAAACATCTGCTCCTGCGCCACGCCGGCGCGTTCGCGTTCCAGGAAATCAGCCACCGCGGCGCGAAAGCCCGGATCGGCGATCCAGTGCATCGAGCGCGTCTGTACCGGCTCATAGCCGCGCGCCAGCTTGTGACCGCCCTGCGCTCCCGCTTCGACCCGCCCCAGGCCGCGCTCGATGGCCGCATCGATCGCCTGGTAGTAACACAGCTCGAAATGCAGGAACGGCTTGTCGGCCAGGCAGCCCCAGTAGCGGCCGTATAGAGCCTCCGCGCCGATGAAGTTGAGCGCGCCGGCGATCGGCCGCCCCTCCTCGAAGGCCAGCACCAGCAGCACGCGCTCGTCCATTCGCTCCCCGAACAGATCGAAGGCTTCGCGCGTCAGATACGGGTGCCCCCATTTGCGCGCGCCAGTGTCCTGATAGAACAGCCAGAACGCGTCCCAGTGCTCGGGCCGGATCGCGTCGCCCGACAACGCGCGGATCTCGACGCCGTCCTGCGCCGCCTGCCGCTCCTTGCGGACCGCCTTGCGCTTGCGGCTGGCGAGTTCACCCAAGAACGCCTCGAAACTGTCATAGCCGCGATTGATCCAGTGGAACTGGATGTCGCTGCGCGCCATCCAACCGGCGCGCTCGAACAATGGCACTTGCCCGGGCTCGAGGAACGTCGCGTGCGCGGAGGAGAACCCATGTTGCCGGCAAAGCTGCTCCGCCGCCCGCAGCAGCGGCGCGGCATAAGCTTCGTCGGCCAGCAGCAGCCGCGGGCCGGTAGCAGGTGTGAACGGGGCTGCGATCTGCAGCTTCGGGTAGTATTCCCCGCCGGCCCGCTCCCAGGCATCCGCCCAGGCATGGTCGAACACGTATTCGCCCTGGCTGTGCCCTTTCAGGTAAGCGGGAAGAGCGGCCAGCAACTGGCCGGCGCCGTCCTCGATCACGATCGGCGCTGGGCTCCAGCCGGTGCCGGCGCCGACGCTGCCCGAATCCTCCAGCGCGCTTAGGAATGCATGGCTGACGAACGGGTTGGATCCGCCTGCCAGCGCGTCCCACTCCGCGGCCGGCAAGCTGCCGACCGAAGAAGCCACTCGGGCCGTTAAATCGCCTTCCGCCATGCCGCTTAGCTAGGGGCTGGGCTCGGCGGTTGCGAGCCCTCAGGTCTTGAGGGCGACGATCGCGTCGACTTCGACTGCGGCGCCGAGCGGCAGGACCGGCACCCCGACGGCGCTACGCGCGTGCTTGCCGGCTTCGCCGAATACTTCGGCCATCAACTCGGAAGCACCATTGGCCACTTTCGGCTGGTCGGTGAACTCGGCCGCCGAATTGACGAAGGCGCCGAGCTTGACCACCTGCTCGACCCGGTCGAGCGAGCCCAGCGCAGCTTCGAGCTGCGCCAGGATCATCAGGCCGCAGGCCCGCGCTGCGGCATAGCCCTGCTCGGCCGAGACATCCTCGCCCAGCCGGCCGGTCACCAGCCGGCCGTCGATGAACGGCAACTGCCCCGAAACGTGGGCCAGGTTGCCGGTCACCACGACCGGAACATAAGCGGCGACAGGGGCGGCAGCGGCGGGCAGGGTGATCCCCAGCTCGGCCAGGCGATCCGATAGGCTCATCAAGGGTCTCCATGCAGGGTTTCGAGCAGCCAGGGCAGCGCTTCGCCCCAGGTGTCGAGCCGCGCATGGGCATGTCCTGCCCGATGCGCGCAAGGGATGTGCGGCGCCACGCCAGGTTCGCCGCAAAAATGCAGCCGCGACACGCCGGGCGCGATCTCCGCGGCCGAAGCATGGTGGTTGGCGATGTCGTCGATGAACACCGCGCGACTCGGCGCATATTCGTCCACGATCCGCTTCAGCGCGTGGCCCTTCGGGCCCTGGTTGGTGAAGACGCGCGCTTCGATGCCGTGCTCGCGCAACTGCCGCATGCGGCTGAGCTGATAGCGGTCCTCGAGATTGGTCAGGACCACCACGTCGGCCCCACGCGCCAGCTCGTTCAGTGCCGCGGCCGCACCTTCTATCGCTGTCTGGCGCGGCATCTCGCTGTCGAAGAACTGCGTCAGATAGCGCCACTTGTCGGCCTCGCTCAGCGGCTCGCCGCCCGCGCGGGGCCGGAACGCCTGCCGGAACGGATCGCCGCTCAGCGCGAATTCGATCGCGTGCGCCTCGCTCAACCAGTCGCGGAAGTGCCGCACCATGTGCAGCAGGACTTCGTCGCAGTCCGTGACGACCAGGGGCCGGCTCATGGTGCCAGCCGTTCGCGAATCGCTGCGAGTTCAGCGGGTTTCATGTCCAGCGCGTCGGCAGCGGTCACGAGGTCCGGCTCATGTGCGCAGAGAAAGTCGAGCACCGCCCGCTGCGTCGCGGGACTGGCGGCAGAGGCGCGCAAAGTGTCAGGGGTGAGGCCGGTCAACGCCAGGAAGCGCTCCGCGCGGGCTGTGTCCGAAAGGACCCAGGCGAGCGCAAGAAGGGCGGTTTCAGCGGCATCCTTAATCGAATCTTTAGGACTGTTAAGAATTGTCAGCTATCCGTTAACGGGTTAAGGGTCGCGAACACGCTCCCGCGGGGGTGGGGGCATCGGGGGCGCAATGACGAAGAGAATCCTCGTTGTCGAGGACAACGACCTCAATCGTAAGCTTTTCTGTGACGTTCTCAAGGCCAGCGGTTTCGCCGTCGAACCTGTAGCCGACGGCAACGATGCGATCGAGAAGGCTCGCAGCTTTTTCCCCAACCTGGTGGTCATGGACATTCAGCTCCAGGACGTCTCCGGGCTCGACCTTATCGCCGATCTCAAGAAGGACGCGGCCCTGGCCGATGTGCCCATTCTCGCGGTCACCGCATATGCCGGCAAAGGCGACGAGGAACGGATCCGCCAGGTCGGCGCGGAAGGCTATCTTTCAAAGCCGGTGTCGATCGGTCCGTTCATGGCGGCGGTCAAAGGCCTGCTTTCCTGAGGCGCCGCCAGGCGCAGGCCAGCCTCGATCCGGCGCAGCCATGGCGGCGCGTGACGGCCGGCCGATGCGCCAGCGCTTGACAAGCGTGCCCTCCGGCCGCTTTCCCCTTGCTCATTGCACGGCAGGCGCAGCGCCCGCCCATTGATAGGGGATTCCCATGGACCGCGCCGAAGTCGACAGTCGTATCCGCGCGCTGATCGAACCGTTCAACAAGAAGGGCGTAGAGGTCGGCAGCGACACTACCTTCGCCGGTGATCTCGAGTTTGACAGCCTCACCGTGATGGATTTCGTCGCCGCGATCGAGGACGATTTCGACATCATCATCAGCATGAACCAGCAGGCCGAGATCGAGAATTACGGTCAGCTGGTCGATGCCGTGCAGCAGCTGACCCAAGGCTGAGCCCGATGAGCGAGGGTATCAGCCAGGCCGACCGCCCCCAGCCGCCGGCCGAAGCCGTCGCCGAGCCGCGCGACCTGTTCAGCAAGTTCGACCCCGTCATTCAGACCCGCGAGACGCTGCTCGCGGGCGGAGTGGAGGATCCGTTCAACCTGGTGATGGAGAAGGTCCTCTCCCCCACCCGGGCGATCTGCAACGGGCGCGACACGATCCTGCTCGGCACCTACAACTACATGGGCATGACCTTCGACCCGGACGTGATCCAGGCCGGCAAGGACGCGCTCGACAACTTCGGCTCGGGCACCACGGGCAGCCGCGTGCTCAACGGGACGTACCAAGGCCACAAGGAGTGCGAGGCCGCGCTGCGCGAGTTCTACGCCATGGACCACGCGATGGTGTTCTCGACCGGCTACCAGGCCAACCTCGGGATCATCAGCACGATCGCCGGCAAGGGCGACTACATCGTGCTCGACATCGACAGTCACGCCAGCATCTGGGACGGCTGCGCGCTGGGCAATGCCGAAGTGGTGCCGTTCAAGCACAACGACATCGAGGCGATGGACAAGCGGCTCGGCCGCATCCCCGAAGGCGCGGGCAAGCTCGTGGTGCTCGAAGGCGTCTATTCGATGCTCGGCGACGTCGCGCCGCTCAAGGAGATGGTCGCAGTCGCCAAGAAGCACGGAGCAATGGTCCTCGTCGACGAGGCGCACTCGATGGGCTTCATCGGCGAGCACGGCCGCGGCGTCGCGGAAGAGCAGGGGGTGATCGACGACGTCGACTTCATCATCGGCACCTTCTCGAAGAGCGTCGGCACGGTCGGCGGCTTTTGCGTCTCGAACCATCCGAAGTTCGAGATCATGCGGCTGGTGTGCCGGCCTTACGTGTTCACCGCCAGCCTGCCGCCGAGCGTGGTGGCGACCGCGGCGACGAGCATCCGCAAGCTGATGCACGGCGGCGAGAAGCGCGCTCACTTGTGGGAAAACTCGCAGCGTCTCCACGGCGGGCTCCGCGAGCTGGGCTTCACGCTCGGCACCGAGGAACCGCAGAGCGCCATCGTCGCCGTGATCATGCCCGATCTCGAACGCGGCGCGGCGATGTGGGAAGCGCTCCTCAAGGAAGGGCTCTACGTCAACCTCGCCCGTCCGCCGGCAACGCCCGCGGGCATGACCCTGCTGCGCTGCTCTCTCTGCGCCGAACACTCGGCCGCGGAAGTGGAAACCATCCTCGGGATGTTCGAGCGGGCGGGGAAGGCCGTCGGGATCGTTTAGGTCCATTCCCGCCCCGGGCTCGTCTCGGGGCGGCTGGCGCAGGGATCAGCGCGAAGCCGGGGCCGGGCCCGCCGTTACACACACCTGTCACATTCGTGTCGCAGGGCGCTTCCGTTCGGCGGCGGCTGCGGTCGCCGCGCCCGCCTTTTGATGGAGTGTGATCGCGTGACCCGACTGAGCTCTCTCGCCGCCGGCCTCATGGCCGGGGCAGCCCTTTTCTGCCCTCCCGGCGCTGCCGCGCAGGAGCGGCCGATCGCCTTCGCGGTGGTCGGCGATACCGGCTACATCCCATCTTACGACCAGCCGGACGAGGATGAAGAAGTCCCCACGACGCTCCAGGCCTATCTTGGCATGGAGGCAGAGGACTGGCTGGAGCGGCACCCCGATCTGACCGAATTCACGCCCACTCCGTGGACATTCGATTCGGCCCTTGGCGGCTTCACGGCTCAGAGCGGTATGTACCCAGTGGCCTGGGCCACGGCCGAAGTCTGCCGCACCCACGGCTGCGACTTTGCCGCCATGGTCGGCGACAACATCTATCCCGACGGCGCGACCTTGGGTGCCGACGGCATCACCGATGAACGCCGCTTCCGCGAAATGCTCGATCGGCCCTACGGCAAGCTCGGCGAGGGGACCGAGAACTTCACCATCTACGCGATGATGGGCAACCACGACTGGCACGTCTCGCGCGAGGCGACCTTCGCCCAGCTCGAATACCTGCAGCAGCACCCGAACTTCACCATGCCAGGACTGTACTACAGCGCGGTGCCTACAGGCTTCGAAGGTGAGCTGGAGATCTTCGTGATCGACACGGAGATGCTGCTCGCCAGCACGACGGTCTACGAGGACAACCTCGATGAGCAGGGCCGCGAAGCGCGCACCGCCGAACTCGACGAGCCCGACGAATGGACCAGGCCGCAGACCGAAGGCGAACGCCGCATGGTCGCCTGGCTCGAACAGGCACTGGAGCAATCAACCGCCCGCTGGAAGCTCGTGTTCGGCCACCACGCACTTTGGTCGGGTGGAGGCAGCAAGTTCGAAAAGGCCCACGCCTTGCGCGCCATGCTGCTGCCGGCGATCTGCCGCCACGCCGACGCCTATATCGCCGGCGACGATCACATGATCGAAGCCTACACCGACGATTGCCGCAAAGTGCCGGGCTCACTCAAGGCACCGCTGCCGCTGATCGTCTCAGGCGCCGGCTCCAAGTACCGGCCGCTACACAAGCTGTTCCATGCCAACCAGCCCACCAACTACCCGGAACTCACCAACTTTTTCTCGAAAGGCTCGACCTGGGGCTTCGCCCACGTGACGCTGCAGGATGACCGGCTCAGGGCGGACCTCTATTCGACCCCGGCCGACATGTCCGGCCGCCCGGTGGCGGAAGCCTCCTTCACGTTCGACCGCCGGAACCGATAGCGCCTCCACCCGCGCTTCGCCGTGAAGTGGGGTGCTTTCGCGGTTCGACAGGCTCACCACGAACGGGGAGGCCCAACACCGTTCGCCCTGAGCTTGTCAAAGGAAGCTTGTCGAAGGGAGCTTGTCGAAGGGCGCCGCTACCCGGCGTCACCCTCCGTCACGCGTCTGGCGGCGCGCGCCAACTCCCGAGACGAGCTCGGGGACGATCTTGGGCATCGCTCAGTTTATCGAGATCACGCCATCCACCGCGCGCCACTCGGCGGGGCCGATCAGGTGCTTGTGGGCGACGCGGACCGAGTGGAGGACCGCTTCGATCTCGGCGCGCCAGTAGCCGAGGAAGCGGTCGAGCTCGGGGAACGTGGGAGCGAGGTCGTATTGCTGCAGGACGAAGAGCTGCAGCAGGCTCGGATGATCGGGCATGAAGTAGTGTATTTCGACGGTGGAGAGGCCGTAGCCTTCCATCTGCCGGGCGAAATCGCCGTCACCGATCCGGTCCCCATCTGCGCATTTCCTCCTTCTGGACGAACCGCGATGAGGAAGATGGTGCCACGCCAATGGTTCCGTTCGATGAACGGGCGGGGGTTTTCCACGGCTTGGGCTCTGCGTGGGCGTGAGCTTCAGCCGGAGTGCGTCTCGACCAGCCGGACGAAGCCTTCCATCCAGCCGTTGAGGAAATCGCGGCTGGCCGAGCCGATCTCGCCGCCTTCGACGAGGCCGTCCTGCCATTGGATGAACGCCTCGGGCTGCCCGAGCGTCGGCATGTCGAGGTAGGCAAGGACATTGCGCAAGTGCTGCTGCGCCATCGAGGTGCCGGGGGCGCCGATGGAGACGCCGATCACGCCGGCCGGCTTTCCGGCCCAGGCGCTGTCGCCGTAGGGTCGCGAGGCGTGGTCGATGGCGTTCTTGAGCACGCCGGGGATCGAGCGGTTGTATT
>CAYTPY010000038.1:0-19273 GCA_964439725.1 uncultured Erythrobacter sp.
CTGATGGATATAGCCGCGCTCGTCGAGTAGGCGGAGCAGGTCGGACTTATACTGGCTCATGGCGCTCCCTTGTTCGACGCGGGCGCCTAGCACGCAAGGGTCTTCATGCAAACGTATCAGCTTGCGTCCCATGTTGCTCACCCTCCGGCCGCTGTATCCAGGATCGAGGCCCGGATCATCGGCGCCGATAGCACATGGCTGCGGGTCCGCTGGCGCATCGAAGGCTCGCAGCAGCTCGTCGCGCCGTCGTTCGCCGGCAAGGGCCGAGCGGACGACTTGTGGCGCACCACTTGCTTCGAGATGTTCCTCAAGGCCGCCGATGGGGACGCCTACTGCGAGCTCAACTTGTCGCCATCCGAACGGTGGAACGCTTACGACTTCGATAGCTATCGCGAAGGGATGCGCGAACGGCCGTTTCCGCGTGAGCCGGAGTGCACGCTGCGTCTCGGCAGCAGCTTCGCGATCTTCGACGCCGCCATTCCGGCCAAGGGCCTGCCGCGCGGCGATTGCGCGTTGGGGCTTTCGGCGGTGATCGAAGAAGCGGGCGGCGTGAAGTCCTACTGGGCTCTGGCGCATCCTCACCCTGAACCGGACTTTCACGCACTGGCTTGCTTCGCTGCCGAGCTTCCGGCACCGGCAGGCGCATGAAGTTCGGGATCGACCGGCTGCTGAACGAGCCGGACCTGCGAAAGCCCCTCGAAGGCCAGCGCGCGGCGCTCATCGCTCACCCCGCCTCGGTGACCGAGTCACTGGGTCATTCGCTCGACGCGCTGATTGCCGCCGGGATCGACGTCACCGCCGCTTTCGGGCCGCAGCACGGCATCAAGGGCGATAAGCAGGACAACATGGTCGAGACGGCGGATGAACTCGATCCGCAATACGGCATTCCGATCTACAGCCTCTACGGCCAGGTTCGCCGGCCGACCCCGCAGATGATGGACGCGGCCGACGTGTTCCTGTTCGATTTGCAGGATCTCGGTTGCCGCATCTACACCTTCTGCACGACGCTGCTCTACCTGCTTGAGGAAGCCGCTCGCCATGGAAAGAGCGTGTGGGTGCTTGACCGGCCCAATCCCGCCGGGCGCCCGGTCGAAGGCACTCTGTTGCTGCCGGGTCAGGAAAGTTTCGTCGGGGCAGGTCCTATGCCGATGCGGCACGGGCTGACGATGGGCGAGACGGGCGCCTGGTTCGTCCGCCACTTTGACCTGGATGTGAACTACCGCGTCATCGAGATGGACGGGTGGACGCCCGCAGCGTCACCGGGGCACGGGTGGCCGGAAAGCCGTATCTGGATCAATCCCAGCCCCAATGCCGCCAGCCTCAACATGGCGCGCGCCTATGCAGGCACGGTGATGCTCGAAGGGACGACGCTCAGCGAGGGGAGGGGGACCACACGGCCGCTCGAGGTATTGTTCGGCGCGCCCGACATCGATGCCAAAGCCGTGCTGGCAGAAATGGAAAAGCTCGCGCCCGAATGGCTGGCTGGCTGCGCCCTGCGCGAAAGCTGGTTCACTCCGACCTTCCACAAGCATGCCAATGAGCTCTGTCATGGACTGATGATCCACGCGGAAGGCCGCTTCTACGATCACGCGGCATTCCGCCCGTGGCGGCTGCAGGCGTTAGCTTTCAAAGCGATCCGCCGCCTTTACCCGGCTTATCCGATCTGGCGCGATTTTCCCTATGAGTACGAGTTCGACCGCTTGGCGATCGACGTGATCAATGGCGGCCCCGCTTTGCGGGAATGGGTCGACGACGCGGCCGCCGAACCTGGCGATCTGGAGACGCTTGCAAGTCGTGACGAAGCGGCGTGGCGCGAGGAGATCGCGCCGCTGCTGCTCTACTGAGACGGGATCGGGATCAGCCCCGTCTCGGCGGGTGGTTCGGGAAGCGGGCGCAGTTCGCCCGACATCGACAGCAGCATGTCGCAGTCATCGACTGAGATATCGACCGCGCGGAACAGCGGCGGCGGATTCGGACCGGCGGGTTCTCGGCGGAACTCGGCCTGGTCGTCGCGCCCATCAGCCGTCACGATCTTGGGGTCGCACCGCCGGTCCGGGTTGATCACGGGGGTGGGGGCATTGTCGAGAGCCGGCTGTTCGGTGACGGCCCGGTCACGCTCAGGCGTCGCGGCGGAGGACAGCACCTCCTCGTCCGCGGGCGGCGCCGCGCCAACCAGGGCAACGGCAAGAGCCGTGAGAAGCAGCTTCATTCCGCAGTCTCCTTGTCGCGCTCAGATTACCACCGAACTGAGCGATCTGCAAAGCTGCCTGCCGCATCGGCCTTTGACCCGCATCGGCCGCCCGCTAGACATCGGATAAGATCAAGGGAGAGACGATGCTCAAGCTCTATAGTTTCGGCCCGATGGCTAACTCGATGAAGCCGATGCTGACGTTGTTCGAGAAGTTCGAGTTCGGACAGGACTTCACCGTCCATCGGCTCGAGCCTTCCAAGTTCGAGCACCACTCCGACTGGTACAAGGCGATCAATCCCCGCGGTCAGGTTCCCGCGCTGGCGGACAACGGTCGCATCGTGACCGAAAGCACGGTGATTTGCGAATACCTCGAAGACGCTCACCCCACACAGGTCAAGCTTCGGCCGGAGGACCCGTGGGATCGCGCGCAGATGCGGGTGTGGACCAAATGGGTCGATGAGTACTTCTGCTGGTGCGTCTCGACGATCGGTTGGCACCGCGGCATAAGCCACATGGCCAAGGCGCTTTCGGACGCGGAGTTCGATGAGCACCTTAAGAAGATTCCGGTTCCCGAACAGCAGGTGAAATGGCGCCGCGCGCGCGAAGGGTTCCCGCAGGATCTGCTCGACGAGGAGATGCGCAAGATCGGCGTCTCGGTGCGCAAGCTGGACGATCATCTCGCTGATAACGAGTGGCTGGCAGGGAAGATGTATTCGCTGGCCGACATCTGCAACTTCGCCATCGCCAACCGCATGCAGGACGGATTCGCGGAGCTGGTGAATCCTTCCGACACGCCGCACCTGATCCGCTGGATCGAACAGATCAATTCCCGGCCCCGGGTGCAAGAGATGTTCGCCCAAGTGCCGCGCGAGCATCTGGGGCCGCCAAAGGGTTGAGGATCGTTCTCGACGCGGCGCTGCTGCGGTGAGCTGATTAACAGCCTGCTAACCAAATCTCGTTACTTCGCCCGGCGAGTAGGGGTGGAGAAGCGCGCGCATGTTGCATCAGGTAATCAAGGCATCGGCATCCGAAGCGGCAGACGGCATCTCGGCCAGCTGCAGCGAAGTGACGCTGGGCTGCTCCGATGTCTCGGGTTTGGTTCAGTCGGTTCTCGCCTCGTCGGAGAAGCTGCGGGCGGAGCATACGGCGCTCCTCGGCACGGTCGCGACGCTCAACGAGGATCAGGATCAGGTCGCGCAGGCCTGTGACGAATCCCGCCTGCTGTCGCAGCGCGCGATCGACCAGCTCGCCGAGGGCACGGACCATATTCGGGCTTCGCTCGCCGAGATCGGCAACCTCCTGCTCCTGGTCGACACGCTGACTCAGCACGTCACCGGGTTTGCCGCGGCGATGGAACAAGTCCGTCAATGCTCGCGCGATATCGACCAGATTGCCGAGACCACCAACATCCTGTCGCTCAATGCCGCGATCGAAGCTGCGCGCGCGGGTGATGCGGGCCGCGGCTTCGCCGTCGTGGCCAACGAGGTGAAGACCCTCGCCGGCAAGACCCGCAAAGCCACCGACGAGATTACCCGGACCATCGATGCGCTGGGAAGCGAAGCGGAGCACGTCGTCGCCGAGATCGGCAAGGGCGTCAAAGTCCGTGACAACGCGCGCAACTCGGTGGCGCGGATCGAGGAGACCCTTCTCGGCGTCGGCGAAATGGTCAGCGAGGTCGATCGGCAGAATGACCAGATCGCTCAAGCGACCGGCGCAATCAGCGGCCACGTCACGCGCCTGCAGCACGCTCTCGCCTCGTTCAACGAGGCGGCAGAGGACAACGAAGGCAAACTCGGCCGGGCTCAGGAGCGGATGGACCAGCTGGAGGAAATGGCCAGCATCATGTTCGATCAGGTCGTGCATGCGGGCCTCGCGCCCCGCGACATGCGCATGGTCGAGCGGGCGCAAGCCGCCGCGGACGAAGCCACGGCGCTGGTCTTGGCTGCCCTGTCCGAGGGCACTCTCACCGAGGGCGCGCTCTTCGACGAGAACTACGTCGAGGTGCCCGGCACCGACCCGCAGCTCTTCCGCAACCGCTTTTGCGACTGGGCCGACGCTCACTGGCGTCCGATCCTCGATCGGGTGATGGTTTCGGATCCGAACATCGTCGCCACAGTCTGCGACGACCGTAACGGCTTTCTGCCGACGCACTTGTCCGACCGCTCGCGCAAGCCGACCGGCAACTATGCCCACGATCTGCAGTACTGCCGCAACGGGCGGATGATCTACAATTCGATCGACCGGCGCATCAAGAACAGCGACGCCCCGTTCTCGATGGCAGTCTATCGCTATGAAGGAGACGGCGAGCATTACCGCGTCGTCCGCCTCGCCAGCGTTCCGATCGTCATCAACGGCCGCCGCTGGGGCGACTACGAGATCTCGTACGCTTTCTGAAGCGGGCTAGGATTCGGCGCCCGGATCAGGCGTCGATCAGTTCCCGGTCGAGCTCGCCGGCGCGGTTCTGGATGAAGTTGAAGCGGTGCTCGGGGTTGCGGCCCATGAGCTGATCGACGAGTTCCTTTACCGCATGCCGCTGCTCGTGCTCGGGCGGGAGCGTGATGCGGATCAGCGAGCGCGTGTCCGGGCTCATCGTCGTCTCGCGCAGCTGCTGCGGGTTCATCTCGCCGAGGCCCTTGAAGCGCGAAACCTCGACCTTCTTGCCTTTGAACACCGTCGCCTCGAGTTCGGCGCGGTGCGCGTCGTCCTTGGCGTATCGGCTCTCTTTGCCGGAGGTGAGGCGGTAAAGCGGGGGCTGGGCGAGGAACAGGTGACCGCGGCGGACCAGCTCCGGCATTTCCTGGAAGAAGAACGTCATCAGCAGCGTTGCGATGTGCGCCCCGTCGACGTCGGCGTCGGTCATGATGATCACCCGGTCGTAGCGCAGCACGTCCGGGTTGCAGTCCTTGCGGGTGCCGCAGCCGAGAGCGAGAACCAGGTCGGCTATCTCCGAGTTGGCGCGGATCTTGTCGGCGGTGGCGCTGGCGACGTTCAGTATCTTGCCGCGTATCGGAAGAATGGCCTGCGTCTTGCGATTGCGAGCCTGCTTGGCGCTGCCGCCGGCGCTGTCGCCTTCGACGATGAACAGCTCGGTCTCCCCCTCTCCTTCGCCCGAGCAATCGGTGAGCTTGCCGGGGAGGCGCAGCTTGCGGGCGTTGGTCGCGGTCTTGCGCTTGATCTCGCGCTCGGCCTTGCGCCGCATGCGCTCGTCCATACGCTCCATCACGCTTCCGAGCAGCGCCCGTCCGCGCTCCATGTTGTCGGTGAGGAAGTGGTCGAAGTGGTCGCGCACCGCGTTCTCGACCAGTCGCGCCGCTTCGGGGCTGGTCAGGCGGTCCTTGGTCTGGCTCTGGAACTGAGGGTCGCGGATGAAGACCGAGAGCATGACCTCGCTGCCGGTGACGATGTCGTCGGCGGTGATGTCCTTCGCCTTCTTCTGGCCGACCAGCTCGCCGAAGGCCCGGATGCCTTTCGCCAGGGCGGCGCGCAGGCCCTGCTCGTGCGTTCCGCCGTCGGGTGTCGGCACGGTGTTGCAGTAGTAGCTGTAAGCCCCGTCGGACCACAGCGGCCAGGCGATCGCCCATTCGACCCGGCCCTGCGATTCGCCGTCTTGGGAGGGGAAGTCCTGGCGGCCGGTGAAGAATTGGCTGGTGACGCACTCGCGGCCGCCGACTTGCTCGGCCAGATGGTCGGCAAGGCCGCCCGGAAACTGGAACACCGCTTCCGCTGGAACCTCGTCGCTCGCCAGTGACGGCGCGCATTTCCAGCGGATCTCCACGCCGGCGTAGAGATAGGCCTTGGAGCGCGCGAGGCGAAACAGCCGCAGCGGCTTGAACTCTCGGTCGCCGAAGATCTCCGGATCGGGCGTGAAGCTCAGCGTGGTGCCGCGCCGGTTCGGCGTCGGCCCGAGCCGCTGCACCGGCCCCGTCGCATGCCCGCGGGCGAATTCCTGCGCGAACAGTTCCTTGCTCCGCGCCACTTCGACGCGAACGTTCGTGCTGAGCGCGTTGACCACGCTGACCCCGACCCCGTGGAGACCGCCGCTGGTCGCGTAGGCCTTGCCGGAGAACTTGCCGCCCGAGTGCAGCGTGGTGAGGATCACCTCGAGCGAGGACTTGCCCGGAAACTTCGGATGTTCGTCGACCGGAATGCCGCGGCCGTTGTCGCTGATCGTCAGGCGGTTGCCTTCATCGAGCGTGACTTCGATCCGGGAGGCGTGGCCGGCTACCGCCTCGTCCATCGCGTTGTCGAGAACTTCGGCCGCCAGGTGGTGCAGCGCGCGTTCGTCGGTGCCGCCGATATACATGCCGGGCCGGCGGCGGACGGGCTCGAGCCCTTCCAGCACTTCGATGGCAGAGGAATCGTAGTCGCCGTCCCCGCTGGGCAGCTGGTCGAACAGGTCGTCAGACATCGAAGCGCGTATAGGGCGCGGATTCGCAAGGGTTCAAGCGGCTGGCGCTTCTTATCCCACGCGCTGCCACGGTCCTACGCCGGGCGGTCCGCTGGAACGCTGCAGACCGCCTCAGAACCGCGACGGAGCCGGGTCGACCACGGTCACTGTGCCGTTGCCGATCTGGCGCACTTCCATCGCCCGCTCGCCGATGCCGTTGCTGTGGAAGCGGAACGGACCATCCAGACCGAGGAAACCGTCGGAAGCCAGCATCTGGCCCGCCGGGAAGTTGCGTCCCGGCTGCCAGTCGCGCGCCACCCGCAAAGCGAGAAGCACGGCGTCGTAGCCGAGCGTCGCGATCCGGTAAGGCTCCTCGCCGAAGCGGGACTGGTAGCTGGTGACGAACTGGCGATAACGCTGGTCCGACACGGCCGAGAACCAGGCTCCGCGCATCGCGCTGGTGCTGGCGAGGCTGCCTTCGCCGCTCCACAGCTCGGTGCCCAGGATATAGACTTGGCCGCCCCCGTCCTTAAGCGCGCCCGCCGCCATCGCCGCGAGCCGCGACCCGTCGGCTATCAGCACCGCGTCATAGCCGCCTGCGGCCTTGAGCCGCTCGGCCGCGCTGACGATCGAGGTGTTGCCGCGATTGTAGCGCTCGCTGGCGACCAACCGGCCGCCGACTTGCCCGACCGCTTGCGACAGCGCATCCGAAGCGCGCCGCCCATAATCCCCTTCCGGGATGAGCGCCGCAAAGCGGCTCGCGCCTTGGCTGCGTGCATAGCCCACCGTCCGGGCGATCGACTGTTCGGGCACGTGGCCCATCACGAAGACGTCCGGCTGCGCGACCGAAGTGTCGTTCGAGAAGGTGAGCAGCGGCACGTTTGCCGGGCGCGCGCGGGCGAGAACCGGCGCGACGTCCTCGCGCAGCAGCGGGCCCAGAATGAGCTTGTTGCCGTCGGAAATCGCGCGCGCCGCCGCCGATCCGGCACCCGTCGCGGTGTCATAAGTGGTGATGCGCAGGTTCTCGGCATTGGTGTCGAGCAGCGCCATCGTAGAGGCATTGGCGATCGATCGGCCGACTGCCGCATTGTCGCCCGACAGCGGCACCAGCAGAGCCACCCGGTGCCGTGCGGTGTCGGTCGGCAGCACGTCCTCGCTCGGCCCGTCCGGGACAGGAACCGGCTGAGGTCCGGGGCGGCCGACGTCCGGCACGACCTTACAGGCCGCGAGAAGTATGGTGAGCAGTCCGACGGCGAACGCCCGCCTGATCGATGGCCTGGTGATCGCCAACATGCTTGCGGCTTCCTCATGATGTGGGCCACAAGCGCCGCGTGAGCGACGACGAACGACCCGAACCTCTTTCTCCCGGCCTCTATATTGTCGCGACCCCGATAGGCAACCTCGGCGACGTGACGAAGCGCGCCGCCGACGTCCTCGCGCGCTGCGATGCGATCGCTTGCGAAGACACGCGCGTCACCGCCAAGCTGCTGCGCCACCTGGGAATTTCCAAGCCGCTGTGGCGCTACGACGACCACAGCGGAGCCCAGGACCGCGAGCGACTTCTGGAGGCGATGCGGCACCGGGCCGTGGCGTTGGTCAGCGATGCGGGAACGCCGCTGGTGTCCGATCCCGGCTACCGCCTGGTGCGCGAGGCGAGGGCTGCGGGGATAGCCGTGACCAGCCTGCCCGGTCCGAGCGCGCCGGTCATGGCGCTGACGCTTTCCGGCTTGCCGAACGACCGCTTCCTGTTCGCCGGGTTCCTGCCGTCCAAGGACAAGGCGCGCCGCGAGGCGCTCGAAGAGCTGGCCGGGGTTCGCGCCACTTTGCTGTTCTTCGAGACCGCTCCGCGCCTGACGAAATCGCTCGAAGCGATCGGGGAAGTGCTGCCGGGCCGCGAGGTTGCCGTAGCCCGCGAGCTTACCAAGCTGCACGAGGAATGCCGCAGCGGCAGCGCCGAGGAGCTAGCCGTCCATTACCGCGCGCACCCGCCCAGAGGCGAGATCGTGCTGCTGATTGGCCCTCCGGCGGAGCAGGTCGCATCCGGCGCCGATGCCGATAGCTTGCTGCGCGAGGCGCTGGAGACGCAGAAAGCCTCCCAGGCCGCGGCCCAGGTGGCCAAGGCGACGGGTCTCGACCGCAAGGCGCTTTACGCCCGCGCGCTGGAGCTGCGCGGCGCGTGAAGCGCGAAGAGGCGGAGCGCCGCGGCCGCCGGGGCGAGACGCTGGCGGCATGGTGGCTGCGGCTCAAGGGCTGGCGAATAGTGGCCAGGCGCGTGAAGACGCCGCGCGGCGAGATCGACCTGGTCGCCCGGCGCGGCCGGACCGTGGCATTCGTCGAGGTGAAGTGGCGCAGAGGCGGCGAGGCACTGGCGATGGCTATCGATGACTACCGTCTGCGCCGGGTGGCCGCCGCCGCTGACGCCGTGGGCCACCGCTACGCCCGCGCCGGCGAGGACGTGCGCATCGACGTGCTGCTCCTTGCGCCGGGCCGCTGGCCGCGCCACATCGCCAACGCCTGGCAGCCTTAGCGCCCCGTTCGTCATTGCGATGGAGCGGAGCGACGAAGCAATCCAGAGCGTAGCGCGCCGTCGTCCTGGATCGCCGCGCATCGCTCGCAACGACGAAGGTATGGGACGAAGATGAGCTTACGCGTCGCGGTCCAGATGGACCCGCTCGACACCATCAACATCGGCGGCGATTCGACTTTCGCGCTGATGCTCTCCGCCCAGGCCCGCGGGCACAGGCTCTGGCACTACGACGTGCGTACCCTCGCATGGGAAGAGGACCGGATCACCGCCTGGGCGAGGGCGGTGCGGGTGCAGCGGGTCGAAGGGGATCACTACCGCTTCGAAGGCGAACTGGAGAAGATCGACCTCGGCGCCGACATCGATGTCGTGCTGATGCGCCAGGACCCTCCGTTCGACCTCGGCTACATCAGCGCCGCCTTGTTGCTCGATCGGCTGCGGGGCGAAACGCTGGTGGTCAACGATCCGCGCAGCGTGATCAATGCGCCCGAAAAGATGTTCGTGCTCGATTATGCCCGGTTCATGCCGCCGACCCTGATCGCGCGGAAGCTCGAGGACGTGCGGGCGTTCCAGCAGAAGCACGGCGCGCTGGTCGTGAAACCGCTGCACGGCAACGGCGGCAAGGCGATCTTCAAGGTCGAGGCCGACGGCACCAACTTGTCCGCGATCACCGAGCTGTTCGGCCAGGTCTGGCCCGAACCGTTCATGGTCCAGCCGTTCCTTCCCGAAGTCTCCGAAGGCGACAAGCGGATCGTGCTGGTCGACGGCGAGTTCGCCGGCGCCATCAACCGCAAGCCCGGCAAGGGCGAGTTCCGCTCCAACCTGGCGCAAGGGGGCTATGCCGAAGCGGCGGGCCTCACGCCGCGCGAGGAAGAGATCTGCGCCGCCATGGGGCCTGAGCTCAAGCGCCGCGGGCTGGTATTCGTCGGCATCGACGTGATCGGCGGAAAGTGGCTGACCGAAATCAACGTGACCTCGCCTACCGGCATCGTCGCGATCGACGAGTTCAACGGCACCGACACCGCCGGGCTCATCTGGGATGCGACCGAACGCAAGATCGCTGGCTAGGTTGGACCGGCACCGACACGCGCGCTCTTCGTTGGCCGCACCATGTACGAACTGATCGTCGAAGCGATTGCTCGCGGGGGATACCTCGGCATCTTCCTGCTGATGGCGATCGAGAACGTGTTCCCGCCGATCCCCTCCGAAGTCATTATGGGCATCGGCGGCGTCCTCGTCGCGCGCGGCACGATGGATTTCTGGCCGCTGATCCTGATCGGCACTGCCGGCGCGACCCTGGGCAACTATGCTTGGTATTGGGTCGGCGACAAATGGGGATATCAACGGCTCGAGCCTCTGATCGCGCGGCACGGCCGCTGGATCACGCTCGATTTCGAAGACATCGAAAAGGCAGCCCATTTCTTCCAGAAGCACGGCCAATGGGTCGTCTTCCTGCTCCGGTTCTCGCCGTTCCTGCGGACGATCGTCTCGTTGCCGGCCGGGCTCGCGCACATGTCGCTGTGGAAGTTCCTGGTCTACACGTTCGCGGGAGCGGCGGTGTGGAACGTGATCCTGGTCGAAGGCGGCCGCCGCCTCGCCCCGCTGATCGAGCGCTACGAGCAGGTCGCCGGCTGGGTGGTAATCGGTTTCTTCGTGCTGGCCCTGGTCAGCTATCTCTACCGCGTCATCACCTGGAAGCCGCGCAGCGAACGATAGGCTCAACCGCGCTCGCGCGGGTGAGCGGCGCGGTAGCTGTGGAGCAAAGTCGCGGCATCGACTTTGGTGTAGATCTGGGTCGAACCCAGGCTGGCATGCCCCAGCAACTCCTGCAGGCTGCGCAAGTCGGCTCCGGCGCCCAGCAAGTGGGTGGCGAAGCTGTGGCGAAGCGCATGGGGAGTGGCCGTGGCGGGGAGGCCAAGCGCGAGCCGGGCCCTGGCCATCGCTTTCTGCACCATGCCTTGGCCCAATGGCCCGCCTTTGGCGCCGCGGAACAGCGGTTCCGCCGCAGGCAGGGGCCATGGGCAGCGAGAGGCATAGTCCGCAACCGCAGCCCGGACCAGCGGGAGGATCGGCACGACCCGCTGCTTGCCGCCTTTGCCCGTGACCGTCAGGGTCTCCCCGAGCGGCAGGTCGGAGCCTTTCAGCGACAAGGCCTCGGCGATCCGCAGGCCGGCCCCGTACATCAGCAGGAGCACCGCGCGGTCGCGCGCGCCGATCCATTCCTCGGTTGCCGCTTCACGGACCGTCTCGGCTAGGTTCACTGCGTCGTCGGGGGTGACCGGGCGGGGCAGGCCCTTCTTGATCCTCGGTCCGCGCAGCCGGGGCGGCGTGGCCTCCGTCGCACCCGTCTGGGTCCGGGCATAAGCGAGGAAGGCCTTGAGTGCCGACAGCTCGCGCGCCGCCGAGACGTTGCCGATGCCTTCACCGCGGCGGGAAGCGAGCTGCGCGCGCAAGTCAGCCGCGCCGAGGCGTGCGACGGCGGCCCAGTCGTCCGCTTCGAGCTGGCTCAGCCAGCGCGCCGCGGTCCCGAGATAGGCTCGCACCGTATGCGGGGATCGGCGGCGACCGCTCGTGAGGTGATCGCGCCAGCTTTCGAGCAGGTCGGCGCGGCTCATGCGGCGGCGAGCGCGTCGGGCACCAGCTCTGCGAGCAGCGCATCGAGGAGCGGCATGCCTGCTTCGGTGGCGCCGACGCGGCTGCCGTCGCTCCAGGCGAGGCCGAGTTGCTGGTGGAAGCCGAGACGATGGCGGTCGATCAGCGCCGCCTCGGGCATGCGGAGCCGCTGCGACAGCGCCGCGAGGTCTACGCCTTCATCCAGGCGCAGGCCCATCAGCAGGGCTTCGGAAGCCTGCTCGCGCCGGCTGAGCTGGCGCTCCTCGATCAGGCCGTGACCGTTGCGGACGACCGCCTCGAGGAAGTTTTCGGGCTTGCGGTGCCGCGTTGTGGCCACGCCGCCGCGCCGCCCGTGGGCTCCCGGGCCGATCCCGACATAATCCTGGTAGCGCCAGTAAGTCAGGTTGTGGCGGCTTTCCTCGCCCGGCCGGGCATGGTTGCTGACCTCATAGGCAGGGAGGCCGGCAGCCGCGGTGAGTTCGCGGGTGAGGGCGAAGAGGTCCGCCGCGGGATCGTCGGCCAGCGGCTCGAACGTGCCTTGCCTCACGTCGGTGGCGAAGCGCGTGCCCGCCTCGATCGTCAGTTGATAGAGCGAAAGGTGCCCGGTGCCGAAGGCGAGGGCGCGCGTCAGCTCGGCATCCCACTGCTCCGCGGTCTGCCCCGGCCGAGCGTAGATCAGGTCGAAGCTGACTCGGCCGAAGTGGTGCTGCGCCGTTTCCAGCGCGGCGAGGCTTTCGCTGACGTCATGCAGTCGCCCCAGGAAGCGCAGTGCCATATCGTCGAGCGCCTGGAGACCCAGCGAGACGCGGTTCACGCCCGCGGCCGCGAGTGCCGCGAACTTGGCCGCTTCGACCGAGGAAGGATTGGCTTCGAGCGTGATCTCGATCTCGGGAGCGAAACCCCACAGCCGCTCCGCCTCCTCAAGCAGCGCCGCGACCAGCGCCGGCGGCATCAGCGAAGGCGTGCCGCCACCAAAGAATACCGATTCGAGCGGCTCACCGCCCGCCTGTTCGGCCTCGTGGCGCATGTCGGCGATCAGCGCCTGCTGCCACTGGGCCGTATCGATACCGTCGCGCACGTGCGAGTTGAAGTCGCAGTACGGGCACTTCTTTAGGCAGAACGGCCAGTGAATATAGAGCGCGCGGGCCATCGGGCCGGACTCTAGCCGCCGAACTGGTCCGCCACCAGCTTGGCGAACGCGTCGGCGCGGTGGCTGATGCGGTGCTTCTCTTCCGGGTCCAGTTCGCCGAAGGTGAAGTCATGGCCCCGCGGCACGAAGACCGGGTCGTAGCCGAAGCCCCGGGTGCCGCGCGGCGGCCAGGTCAGTGTCCCGTCGGCACGGCCTTCATAGACCGCCTGCTCGCCGTCGGGCCAGGCGAGCGCCAGCACGCAGGAGAACCACGCCTCGCGCGAAGTGTCCGGGCCTTGTGCCTGGAGCAGCCCCTCCACTTTGCCCATCGCCATGTACCAGTCGCGCCCCGGCTCTCCTTCGAACCACTGCCGCTCGGCCCAGTCGGCCGTATAGACGCCAGGACGCCCGCCCAGCGCCGCCACCGACAGGCCGCTGTCGTCGGCGAGGGCAGGGAGGCCTGACTTCTCCGCCGCAGCGCGCGCCTTGATCAGCGCGTTGTCGACGAATGTCGTGCCGGTCTCCGCCGGCTCCGGCAGGCCGAGCGCGCCGGCCGACACGCACTCGAGCCCATGCGGCGCGAGCAGGGCCGAGATTTCCTTCAGCTTGCCGGCGTTGTGCGTGGCGATGACCAGCTTGCCGGAACCGAGCTTCCTGCTCATGCGACTCTCATCCTCGCCTCAGGAACGCGCCAGCCTCGGCCGAACGTCCGATCGAGCGCCTTGCGCGCCGCATCAAGCGCTTCATTGACACGAAAAAGGCTCACCGGCCGACGGCTGCGCCTTGCGCGGCGAAGATCCGATCGCAGCCGATCCGGGCCAGGCGCAGCAGGCGCAGCAGGCCTTCCTCGTCGTAGCAGGCACCCTCGGCCGTGGCCTGCGCCTCGGCGATCAGACCGCCTTCGATCAGCACGAAATTGGCGTCGGCATCGGCCGCGCTATCCTCGATGTAGTCGAGGTCGAGAACCGGAGTTCCCTGGTGAATTCCGCAACTTACCGCCGCGACTTTATGCAGGATGGGATCTTGCGTGATCGCTCCCGCAGCCATCAGTTTGTCCACCGCCAGCCGCAGCGCCACCCAGGCGCCGGAGATCGCCGCCGTGCGGGTGCCGCCATCGGCCTGGATCACGTCGCAGTCGAGCACGATCTGCCGCTCGCCCAGCTTCTGGAGATCGGTGACGGCGCGCAAGGAGCGGCCGATAAGCCGCTGAATTTCTTGAGTCCGTCCGCTCTGCTTGCCCTTGGCCGCCTCGCGGCTGCCGCGCGTGTGCGTGGCGCGCGGCAGCATCGAATATTCCGCCGTGACCCAGCCCTGGCCCTTGCCGCGCAGGAACGGCGGCACCCGCTCCTCGACACTCGCCGTCACCAGGACGCGCGTGTCCCCGAAAGAGATCAGCGCCGATCCTTCGGCATGCTTGGTGAAATTGGTCTGGATATCGATGACGCGCATCTCGTCGGGCGCGCGGCCGGAAGGTCGCATGAGAATTCCAATCTGAGGATAGCTTTGCTGGCATCGCCGTAGCGGCTAGATAGGCCTCTGTCATGACCTCACCCCCAGTAAGCGAACTCACCGAACGGGCCCGGGCCATTTTCCGCCTGGTGGTGGAAGGCTATCTCGAGAGCGGCAACCCGGTTGGATCGAAGACCCTCGCGGCCGAAAGCGGGGTCAACTTGTCGCCCGCCTCGATCCGCTCGGTGCTGGGCGAACTCGAAGCGCTCGGCCTGCTCGCCGCGCCGCATACCAGCGCCGGCCGCATGCCCACGGAAACGGGCCTCAGGCTGTTCGTCGACGGCATGATGCAAGTGGCAGAGCCGTCGCCCGAGGAACGGGCCGCCATCGAGCGCAGGTTATCGCGCCCCGGGCCGATCGAGGCCGCGCTCGAGGCGACCAGCGCTGTACTATCGGAAATCTCCGGAGCCGCGGGAATGGTCATGGTGCCTCGCCGCGAACCGCGTTTATCCCAGATCAACATAGTGCCGCTCGATCGGGATCGCGCTCTGGCCGTCATGGTCGGAGAGGATGGCACGGTCGAGAACCGGTTGCTCGCGCTGCGGCCGGGAACGGCCCTCTCGGCGCTCCAGGAGGCGTCGAACTATATCAACGCGCGCTTGGCCGGGCGCACCTTGGGCGAAGCCGCTCGCGCGATGCAGGCCGAGATCGCTTCGGGCCGTTCGGCGCTCGATGCGGCCAGCCAGGAACTCGTCGAGAGCGGACTGGCCGTGTGGAGCGAGGATGCGACGCAGCGGCCGGTCCTGATCGTGAGAGGGCAAGCCAATCTTCTCGATGAAGCCGCGTTGCAGGACATCGAGCGTGTGCGCTCGCTGATTGACGATCTCGAAGACAAGCAATCGGTGGCCGAATTGCTAGACCGCGCCCGAGCGGCCGAAGCCACGCGAATCTTCATTGGCAGCGAGAATAGGCTGTTTGCGTTGTCGGGGTCTTCGGTCATCGCTTCGCCTTACCGCGACCGCGAAGGGAAGGTCGTCGGAGTGCTCGGCGTGATCGGCCCCACGCGGTTGAATTACGCCCGAGTCGTGCCCATGGTGGATTTCACGGCCCGATCTTTGGGCAAACGTATTGGCTAACAATCCGGGAACATGATGAACCAGAACGAACACCCGCGCGACGAGGCGGTCGAGAAGGAACTCGCTGGAGTGCCTGAGGAGCTGCTCGACAAGGACGAGACGGATGCCGGATCGTCGTCGGTGGAAGACGCGCTGAGCTCGCTGCGCAGCGACCTGGAGGCCGCGCAGCAGGACGTGCTCTATGCCCGCGCAGAAGTGCAGAACGTGCGCCGCCGGATGGAAAAGGACGTTCAGGATGCGCGCGCCTACGCCGCCACCGGCTTTGCCCGGGACATGCTGTCGGTTGCCGACAATCTCGGCCGTGCGCTCGATCATGTCCCTGCCGATCTGCGTGAGGACGAGAAGCTCAAGAGCTTCCTGGCCGGCATCGAAGCCACCCAGCGCGAGCTGGAGAAAGTCTTCGGCATGCACGGCATCACCCGTATCGCTGCCATGAACCTGCCGCTCGACCCGAATCAGCATCAGGCGATGCTGGAAATACCCACGAACGATGCAGAGCCGGGCACGATCGTCCAGGAGATGCAGCCGGGTTACATGATCAAGGACCGTCTGCTCCGGCCCGCCATGGTTGGCGTCGCGAAGAAGCCGGACTGAGGTATTTCAGAGGCCGGCGGCGGAACACCGGCCGGCCTCCATCCGTATCTCCAGCGAACGGAGAACGGTCATGAAATCGAAATTCCTTATCTTTCCCGCCTTGGCTGCTTCGGTGTTCGGCCTGCAGGCATGCGCGAGCAACCATGCGGTTGAAGGGGCCGCGGTTGGTGCGGCCGTCGGCGCCGGCGTGGGCGCCGTGACCAACGCGAACGTCGGCACCGCGGCCGCGGTTGGTGCTGCCGCGGGCGCCGTGGGCGGCGCTCTCATCGAGAAAGACGGCCGGTGCTATCGGACCGATCGAAACGGCCGCGAATATGAGGTCCGTTGCCGATAAATAGCTTGGGGCGCGGCTTGAGCGCCAGCTCAGAGGCTGTCGTGTCCCATGTCTATTTCACGCACCCCGCGGCGCTGGCGAGCGGCATCGACGAGGCGCCGCAACGTCTCGCGGCGTTCCTCTGCGCATTCGATGTGCCGCATGATCAGCTCACCGAGACGGGTGGTCTCGTCGCTCGAAAGGACACGGATGGTGCCAATGCCTGCCGTCTGGTTGAGCAGGCTGAAATTCATGCGCACGTCCTTGACGCGGTAAAGCTCGATTTCGTCGATCGACTTGAACACGATGCCCCGCCGCACGATCAGCCGGTCCGGGGTGATCTCGTACTTGGCGGCCATGTTTTCAGTCCATTTCAGGAGCACGACCAGACCGGCGAGCGCGGTCAGCAGGAGCGGCCAGGCGCCCCAATCCCCCCCTTTTCCTATCATCAGCGCGAAGCCGGCGATGCCGAGCAGGACCGTGGCGATGCCGGCTGCGGTGCCGCGCAACCAGCCGGAGGTCGAAGCCCGGAAACTGTCCTGCACCTGGTCCATCGAGGTTCCTCCCGCCGCTGATCTAGCCGGCTCCGGGAAAGTCCACCAGCAGATCGTACGCGGCCGGGTCGGCGACGCCGGCGAGCTTGAACCCGCCGCGCAGCAAAAAGGCGTGGCGGACGATCTCGGCCTGCTGCTCAATGCCGTAACGATCGAGCTTCCAGCCGGGCTTGAGGCTATAATCGTAACGACACCAGGGATGTCGGTGCAGGATCAGGTACCACTCGCCCCGCGATTGCGTCTGCCACACGTGCGTCAACTCGTGGATGAGCAGGCCCTGCCGGTGCGGGCCCACGGTGGAGAAGTCGTCGCAATAAGCATCGCCAAGCGGATGAAAATGCAGGTGACCCCGCGGCGCCATCGTAATGCGGCGGGGCTGGAACGGAAAGAACTTGCGGCGACGGATCGTGACGCGCGCGTAATCGATGGCGTTGCCGAAAACGCGGCGGGCGAGGGCGACTTCCCCTTCGGTCAGCCGCCGCTCGCCGCCGATTGGGCAAGCCACCTTATCGATCAGCGCTCCTCACCCGCCGCCCGGACTTCGACCGGGAAGCTGACTTTGTCGCCGCCCACGAAAGTGACCGTTACTTCGGTCTCGCCGCCTGCCGCTACGGTATCGGAGAGGTCCATGGCCATGACATGCGTGCCGCCAGGAGTAAACTGCACCGTTTCTCCCGCCGGCACCGCGATTTGCAGGACCTCCTGCATGCCCGTGTCATCGGTAACGTGGAGCATGGCGTTTTGCGCGCCCTCGACCGAGACCGCGCGGATCATGCGGTTGCTGGTGCCGTCGTTGACGACGTCGAAATAGACCGCGGCCGGATTACCGGACACGGCGGGAAGCATCATCCGGCCATTTGTAACAGCAATGCCCTCTGGCGCGTCGGGCCCGGTGAGTTGTTCGGTCTGCTCTGGAGCTTCGCTGCAGCCGGTCGCGAAGACCGCCGTGACAGCCAGTGCCAAGGCGATGCGGATGGGCTTCATCATGTCCTCTTCCCCCTCGTCGATGTGCGAGTGGTCGTAGCCCACGGCCGCTCTTGTGCCAAGCCGAAGCCCACCTATATCCGCCGCGTGAACGAGCCGCCGATCGGCCTTGCCTTGGACGGAAGGCCAACCGCGCGGCGTCTGAAATTCTAAGAAGGGATGTGGGGTAACCTATGGCCAAAGTAATCGGTATCGACCTCGGCACGACCAACAGCTGCGTCGCGGTCATGGATGGGGGCAAGCCCAAGGTCATCGAGAACGCCGAAGGCGCGCGGACGACGCCGTCGATCGTCGCTTTCACCAAAGAGGGCGAACGCTTGATCGGGCAGCCGGCCAAGCGGCAGGCAGTGACCAATCCGGACAACACGGTTTTCGCGGTGAAGCGCTTGATCGGCCGCCGCTTCGACGACCCGGTGACCAAGAAGGACACCGAGCTCGTCCCTTACACGATCGTCAAAGGCAAGAACGGCGACGCTTGGGTCAAGGCCGGCGGTGAGGATTACAGCCCGTCGCAGATCTCCGCTTTCATCCTGCAGAAGATGAAGGAAACGGCCGAGAGCTATCTCGGTGAGCCGGTGACGCAGGCCGTCATCACGGTTCCCGCGTACTTCAACGACGCGCAGCGCCAGGCGACCAAGGACGCCGGCCAGATCGCGGGCCTCGAAGTCCTGCGCATCATCAACGAGCCTACTGCGGCCGCACTCGCCTACGGCCTCGAGAAGAACGACGGCAAGACCATTGCGGTCTACGACCTCGGCGGCGGTACTTTCGACGTCTCGATCCTCGAGATCGGCGACGGCGTCTTCGAAGTGAAGTCGACCAACGGCGACACGTTCCTGGGCGGCGAGGACTTCGACTCGAAGCTTGTCGAGTGGCTGGCCGACAGGTTCAAGGCCAAGGAGAACATGGATCTTCGCGGCGACAAGCTGGCTCTGCAGCGCCTCAAGGAAGCGGCCGAGAAGGCCAAGATCGAGCTGTCCAGCACCACCACGACCGAAATCAACCTGCCGTTCATCACCGCGCGGATGGAAGGCGGCAGCACGACGCCGCTCCACCTCGTGGAAACCGTGACGCGCGCCGACCTCGAGAAAATGGTGTCCGGGCTGATCGAGCGCACCAAGGAGCCGATGAAGAAGGCGCTCGCCGACGCCGGCCTCAAGGCCAGCGACATCGACGACGTCGTGATGGTCGGCGGCATGACCCGTATGCCCCGCGTCCGCGAGACGGTGAAGGAGTTCTTCGGCAAGGAGCCGCACGTCGGCGTCAACCCGGACGAAGTCGTCGCCATGGGGGCGGCGATCCAGGCGGGCGTTCTTCAGGGCGACGTCAAGGACGTCCTGCTGCTCGACGTGACTCCGCTTTCGCTCGGCATCGAGACGCTGGGCGGCGTGTTCACCCG
>CAYTPY010000039.1:0-18849 GCA_964439725.1 uncultured Erythrobacter sp.
TGGGCAATGAAGCCCACACCGCAGGAATCGTGCTCGTTACGCGGATCGTAGAGGCCTTGGGGCGCCGGGTACTCGGTCAAGCTGTTGTTCCTGTTTCAGCCGGGACAAGGCCCACTCCGGCGCCATCAACGGACGCAGAGCGCGAATCACCCGGCACTGAGTGCCATGCAAAATGTCGCGATGACGCCGCCATGGCGACACAGGACCGCTTTGGCAAGGTGGGACGCCACAAAGTTGCGCCGTAAATGGTTAAAGCGCAACTTTAGGCTAAGGCCGTGAGCTTGGCTGTCAGGCGGTTCCGCTCATCTTCTGCAGCGTTGCCAAAGCCTTGCGAAGCGCCTCGTCGGCAACGGCGGGCTCGACGCGCAAATCGCTCGCATCCGTTTCGCCGTAGAACCTGGCGGCCTCTTCGGTCGGTTCGGTTTCGGCATCTTCCAGCCCCGTGAGAAGGGGCTCCTTCGGTGTAGCCGGCGGCTTGCTCATGCCCAGCAGAGAGCCGTAACCGTCATCGTCCTCCCGTTCCTCATCGCTCGCGGCGGGACGAGGCGAAAGGCTGAACGCGTAAGGGATTCCTTCGTCTTCGTCCTCCTCGGCGGCATCATCGAGCGCGCTCAAGAAGTCCGGACGGAGCATCGCCGGCGGAGCTTTTGTTCGCAGCGGAGATTCGACGTTGGCGGGTTCAGGGCCCGCATCGATCGTCGGGGCGCGAGGAGCCGAGCCAAAATAGGCTGCCATCGCCTGCGCCGCATCGTCCGCCGGAGCAGGCTCGTACGGGAGCGGCGACAGGGGGACGGCAGTGGCGGCCGCGGCGGCCTGAGCCATAAGCTCGCGCCGACGCTCCAGGCTTGAGCCGAGCCGTTGCACGAGCTGAACCAGACCAAGTTCTTCGAGCGGCCCGTCTTGCCAATCGGTACGGAACGGCGCTGCATCTCCGGCGCAGAGCTCCGGATAGTGCGGCTGCCCGCCGTTGCGGGACAGCGACGGGGCCACGAAGCGTAGCGGCTCGGCGTCGAAGCATTCCGTGACTTCGCCAGCGGCAGCGAATGCCGCATCTGGAGCATCAAATGGCCGGGGTGGGCGGGGGAAGGCGACCGGGTCGCTCATGACCGGCTTCTCGTCGCCGATGTATTCGGCGTCTGAAAGCGGAGCCTCCGTTTCTTCTTCGGCAAGGTCGTGCAAGTCGAGCGGTTCGTCGCCGTGCGCGTCCTCAGTCGGGGCGGCCGCAGGATGAACGCTCTGAACATGCGCAGCGACGAATTCATCGGACTCGTCCACCACCTCGGGCTGATAGAGTGCGTCGCCGGGTTTTTCGTCTTCGCTGATTGCCAGCGCGCGGCGGCGGCTGATCGGCAGGCTACGCACGCTCGCCACACCGTTGCTGCCCAGTTCCCCCTGGGCATCGATGGGCCGCCGCGATCCGTCGCTCCGCGCTGCCTGGGGACTAGCGCCTACTCCTTGCGCCCGCGCCACGCGCCGGGCCAAGGCAAGCCCAAAACCGGCCCCGCCGAGTGCGGCGACGATCGCGATGAAAGCACGGGCCGTGAAGCCGAGCGGCGGATTGGCCGCCGGGAGCAGCGCAGGCAACCCGGTGAGTCCGACCAGATACTCGAGCAGCGCGGCGGGCAGCACGAAGCTGCCAAGGCCGAGCAGGGCGGCAAACCAGAGCGCGACGATGCCGGCGAAAGCTGGATGGCCGCTGATCGGAGGCTTAAGAGCCGCTGGTTCGTCCGAAGTGTCGAATGCGATGGTCGCCACGGCAGGGTCCTTAAAGTGTCGGCGCTCGAAAACCGCTCGGCGCGTCATGCCGCGGCGGAAAGCGGAGCGTAGCGGCGGCTTACCAGTGTCCGGTAAATGTCCTGATAACGCAGAGCGTTGCGGGACCAATCATGCTTGTCGGCCACATGGGCGCGAGCGGCGGCCTGCATTGCCGGCCAGTCGGCGCGGTTGGCGAGCAGCCTGGCCAGCGAAGTGGCGCAATCGTCCGGGTCGTCGGGGACGAAGAGAGTGCCGGTCAAGCCGCCCTGAATGAGCTCGCGGTGGCCGCCCACCGCGGACGCCGCGACGAGCTTGCCTTGGGCCATGGCTTCGAGGGGTTTAAGCGGAGTGACGAGATCGGTCAGCCGGCTGGCTTTGCGCGGATATGCCATGACGTCGCAGAGCGAGTAATAGCGCTCCACCTCCGCGTGGGGGACCCGGCCGACGAAGCGAATGGCATGGGCTGCGGCCGAGGCTTCGGCCTGGCGGCGCAGCGCCGCCTCGACGGGCCCGCCACCCACCAGCAGAAGCCGCGCCTCTGGCTGCTCGGCGACGAGCAGCGGCATCGCCTCGATCAGGCCGTCCAGGCCTTCGTAGTCGTAGAAGCTGCCGACGTAGCCAACCACGGGTCCGCTTCCGAGTTGCAGCTCTTCACCGAGCGCATCGTCACGCGGCAAGGGCTCGCCAAACAGCGTGAGATCGACACCGTTGGGCATGATGGAGATCCGGTCGGGCGCTATGCCGCGCGAGACGAGATCGTCGCGAAGGCCCTTGCAGATCGTCACGACCGCATCGGCTCTGCCGACAACGTGGTTCTCGAGCGCACGGGTCAGCCGGTACCTGAGCGATCCTTCGCTCGCCGAGCCATTTCCCACCGCAGCGTCCTCCCAGAAGGCGCGGATCTCGTAAACCAGCGGCAACTTGTGGCGGCGCGCGGCGCGCAAGGCGGCCATTCCGCAAAGAGCTGGGGAATGGGCGTGGAGAACGTCCGGGCGCCAAGCTTCGACAAGCTCGCCAATCGTCTCTGCCAGAGCGGTGATTTCGCCCCACTCCCGCGCCAGGCCCGCAGAGCCGCGCGTGCGATGGAATATGAGGCCTTCCGCTTCCTCAGGGTCAGGACCGTCGTGGTTGTGGCGCAGTCCAGTCACCCCGCGCACCTCCAGGCCGCCGGCTGCCTGTGCCGTCATGATGGCACGGGTGCGAAAGGCATAGCCGCTGTGCAAGGGCAGCGAGTGGTCGAGGACGTGAAGGACCCTGAACATCGCGCAGTGGGTGCCATGACAACCTTAACGGCGCGTCAACCGGCGACGGGTAAGGAAGCCGTGCACTGCCTCTAGCCTACGGAAATAGGGCGCTTGATCGACCTTCTTACCCTCGTCCTGACACACGGGTTGATCCTGATCGCGCTGCTGCGCCTGCTGCCGCGCGAGGACCTCGACGAGGACGGAGCGGCGCGGCCCGTTCGGCCATGGAATCGCAAGGCCCGGACCGCCCTCGACGGGCAGGGCGATGACTGACCTCGCGCTGATAGGATTTATCGGGCTGCTGCTGGCGCTTGGCCTGAAGCGGCCGTTCTTCTGGGTCCTGACGTACATCTACATCGATATCGTCGCGCCGCAGAAGATCGGCTGGGGGCCAATCCAGGCGCTGCCGGTTTCGTTGATCGCGTTTGTCGCGGCCTTTGCTGGCTGGCTGCTGCTCGACAGCAAGCAGGGCAGCCGGTTTACATTGCGCCAGGCTTTGATCGGAGCGCTGCTGCTGCTTTGTGCAGCCTCGACGATGGTCTGGGCGGAATTCCCCGTGGAGGCACGCTTCAAATGGGATTGGGTGTGGAAGGCGCTGATCTTCGCGCTATTCCTGCCGCTTACCCTGCGGACCAAGCTGAGGATCGAAGCGGCGGCTCTGATCATGGTGCTTGCGATCGGCACGATCGTGATCAACGGCGGCATCAAAACTGCGCTCGGCGGCGGGGGATACGGAACCTTGTCTCTGCTCGTGCGGGAGAACGCCGGGCTTTACGAAGGCTCGATCCTGTCGACGGCGACAGTGGCGATGATCCCGCTGGCGCTGTGGCTGGCGCGGCACGGGACGATCTTCAAGCCCGGTTGGCGCGTCTATGGCTTCACTGCGGGCCTGATCTTTGCGTCCCTCTTGATCCCGATCGGAACGGCGGCGCGAACGGGCCTGGTCTGCCTCGCCGTTCTGGCGGTCTTGCTGCTGCGGTCGGTCAAGTACCGCTTTGTCTACGCGGGTCTGGCCGGCCTGGCTTTGGTGGTTTCGATCCCCTTCCTGCCCGAGAGCTACCGCGACCGGATGGGCACCATCACTCAGTACCAGGGCGACGAAAGCGCTTCGACGCGCGTACAGGTTTGGAAGTGGACTCTCGATTATGTGAATGACCGCCCGCTGGGCGGCGGGTTCGAGGCCTACCTCGGCAACAGCTTCACCTACAAGACGCGGCAGGTAGTCGGCGAAGGCAACGTGCAGACCATCGAATATAACGAAGTCACCGACCAAGGCCGTGCTTACCATTCGGCCTATTTCGAGATGCTTGGAGAACAGGGCTGGCCGGGGTTGTTCTTATGGCTTCTGCTCCATGCGCTGGGCGTCTGGCAGATGGAACGGATCCGCTGGCGCTACGGGAAACAGCAGGACGGCAACCGAACCTGGCAATGGGGACTGGCGACCGCGCTGCAACAGTCGCAGATCGTCTATTTGGTCGGCGCGCTCTTCGTCGGCATTGCCTATCAGCCGTTCATCTTCATGCTGGTGGGCTTGCAGTGCGCACTGTGGAGCTATGTTCGGCGGACCGAACAGGCTCCGCGGAAAGCGAGATTCAAACGGGCGGAGGAGCCACTGCCGGCCTAACCCGGCGAACCTCACCTGCCCGGTCGAATCAGGACGACGGGTTTGTCCTGATCCAATCCTCCACCACCGGCGCGATACGCTTGCGCCACTTGCTGCCGTTGAAGATGCCGTAGTGGCCGACATCCTGGGCGAGGTGATATTTCTTCTTCTGGTCGGGCAAGTGCGGCGCCAGATCGAGCGCGGCACGGGTCTGGCCGATGCCGGAAATGTCGTCGCGCTCACCTTCGATCGCGAGAAGGGCGGTGTCGCGGATGGCGTCGGGGTCGATCGGCTTGCCGCGGTGAACGAACTCGCCCTTCGGTAGCGAATGCTTCTGGAACACGTGATCGATGGTCTGGAGATAGAATTCGGCCGTGAGGTCACAGACCGACAAATACTCGTCATAGAACCGCCGCGTTGCATCGGCGCTATCCTGGTCCCCAAGGGTCAAATGCTTGAACATCTCCCAGTGGCTGCGCAGGTGGCTTTCTAGGTTCATCGACAGGAAGCCGGCGAGTTGCAGGAAGCCCGGATAGACCTGCCGCCCGGCCCCCGGATAATTGAGCGGAACGGTGGCGATGACGTTGTTCGCGAACCAGCTGAGCGGACGACGCACGGCAACGTCGTTGACTGAGGTCGGGCTGGCGCGAGTGTCGACCGGGCCGCCCATCAGGGTGAGCGAGGCAGGCCGGCAAGGATCGTCCTCGGCGCTCATCACCGCAGTGGCGGCAAAAGCGGGTACAGAAGGCTGACACACCGCCAGCACGTGCGTGTCAGGTCCGATGAGACGGAGAAAATCGATCAGATAGTCGATGTAGTCGTCGAGATCGAAGCGCCCGGCGGTGATCGGCACCATCTTGGCGTCGGCCCAATCGGTGATCCAGACTTCCTGGTTCAAGGTCATGCGCTCCACCGTGCCGCGCAGGAGCGTGGCATAGTGCCCGCTCATCGGCGCGACGATCAGCAGCTTAGGCGCGTCTTCGGGCAAGCCCGCCCGCCGGAAGCGGCGAAGCCTACAAAACGGCTTCTCGCGCACGACATCCTCGAAGATCGCGTGCGCCTGGCCCTCGATGCTCACATGGTGGATCAGGAACTCGGGCTTGCCACGCTCCGCATAGAAATGGGCGAAGACTTGCAGCGCGCTGGCCATGATTGGGCCGGTACCGAAGTAGCCCATCGGAAGCGCCGGGTTGTTGAGCAGCTCCGCGCCGATAGAGGCCCAATTGCTCGCGCTGTTGAGCCAGGACCGGTGCATTTCGTAAGCGTCATAGAGCATCAGCGGTCCTTCACGGGTGGCCAGCTCTCAAGATAGGGAGCGACCGGGCCCGACGCCACGATTTCCGCCATGCGGCGGTTGGCACTCGACAGGCGGCGAGCACAGGCCCTAGAGCCGCCGGCCATGGCAAGAGCTCCTACGCCTCAGGTCGAGCCCGCCAGTACGCTGGGCCCGCTGCGAATGATTTTCGCGGCTGCCGCGCGTTATCCGGGTAAAGTCGCCCTGGCGCTCACGGCGCTGGTGGTCACGGCCGCGGCGACCCTGGCCATCCCGTCGGGCTTTCGCCTGATCATCGACCGAGGCTTCGCGACCGGAGTCGATCCCGCGGAGATCGGGCGCTGGTTCCGCTATCTTTTCGCGATCGTTCTGGTGTTGGCCTTGGGAACGGCGGCTCGGTTCTACTTCGTGTCCTGGCTCGGCGAACGCGTCGTGGCCGACATCCGCGCATCGGTGCAGCGCAACCTGCTGCGCCTTTCGCCCGGCTTCTTCGAAGAAAATTCGCCGAGCGAAATCGCCTCCCGGATGACCGCCGATACCGCGCAGATCGAGCACGTGGTGGGGACGACGATCTCCGTCGCGCTGCGCAACGCGCTGATGGCGATCGGCGGCATTGGCTATCTGCTCTACCTGGCGCCCGCGCTGACCGCGCTGCTGTTGATCGGCGTGCCGCTGGTACTGCTGCCGATCGTCTGGTTCGGACGCCGCTTGCGAACGGTGTCGCGCGAAAGCCAGGACCGGGTTGCCACCGTCGGCTCGCGCGTGTCCGAAGTGCTCGGGGCCATGAAGATCGTCCAGGGATTCAACCAGGAATGGCGTGAGCAGCAGCGCTTCAGCGAAGCCGTCGAAGCGACATTCGAAACCGCCAAGCGGCGCATCCTGCTCCGCTCGGCGATGACGGCGGTGGTGATCAGCGTGATTTTCGGCGCGATCACCGCGTTGCTGTGGCGCGGGGCCATCCAGGTGGCCGAAGGCACGCTGTCTGGCGGAACGATCGCGGCCTTCGTGCTAACGGGCGTGCTCGTCGCAGGCGCCTTCGGCTCGCTCACCGAGGTCTATGGCGAACTGCTACGCGGCGCGGGCGCGGCCAGCCGGCTCAACGAGTTGCTGCAGGAAAAACCGGCGATTGCGGCGCCAGCACGGCCGATCGCTCTTCCCGAGCCGGCGCGCGGCAGCCTTGCTTTCCAGACCGTGACCTTCCGCTATCCGACGCGGCCCGACTCTCCCGCTCTGATCGACTTCAACCTGACGGTGGAGCCCGGTGAGACCGTGGCGATCGTCGGCCCCTCGGGTGCGGGCAAGTCGACGGTATTCCAGCTCGCCGAGCGGTTCTACGATCCACAGGCAGGCACGATCCGGCTCGACGGCGTGCCCCTGGTCCAGGCCGATCCGGCCGAGGTGCGGCGCCGCATGGCCTTGGTCCCGCAAGAGGGCGTCCTCTTCGCCGCCAGCGCGGGCGACAACTTGCGCTACGGCAACTGGGACGCCACCGGGGAGCAGATCTGGGAGGCAGCGCGCGCCGCCAATGCGGAGCGCTTCCTTCGCGAGCTCCCGGAGGGGCTCGGCACGTTCTTGGGCGAAGGGGGAGCACGGCTCTCCGGCGGTCAACGCCAGCGGATCGCGATCGCCCGCGCGCTTCTACGCGATGCGCCGATCCTGCTGCTCGATGAAGCCACCAGCGCGCTCGACGCTGAAAGCGAGCGGCTGGTACAGCAGGCGCTCGAACGGCTGATGGAAGGCCGCACGACGCTGGTCATCGCGCACCGCCTGGCGACCGTGCGCGCGGCCGATCGTATCGTGGTGATGGATGGCGGGCGGATTGTCGAACAGGGGACGCACGCTTCGCTCTCTGCCGAAGGCGGTCTTTATGCACGTCTTGCCGCGTTGCAGTTCCAACACACGGCGGCCGCTTGAGGCGATTTACAGCCCGATCAGCGTCAGTTAATCGATAAAGTATCAGGTGTAACCGACGGCGGCCGCTGGGCGTCTGCCGGCGCTATACTTGGTCCTGCATTTACCGGCTGCCGCCTCCAGGATCGGCCGCCGACCCACGAAAGGCTGTCCCCCCTTATGATCCGTCGCATTCTGGCGCTTGGCGTCTCCGCCACCGCGTTGGCGCTTTCGCTGCCCGTTGCCGCTCAAGAGCCGGAGCGGGCGCCGGCTCCAACCATGGAGTTCGGTACCTGGGGTATCGACACCACCTCTCTTGATCCCGAAGTCGATGCGGGCGACGATTTCTTCGCTTACGTGAACGGCAAGTGGGTTCGCGAGAATCCGATTCCGGCCGAGTTCACTCGCTTCGGCGCCTTCAATATCCTGCGCGAGAAGTCGACCGCCGACGTCGAAGCCCTAGTCGCGGACTTGGTGAAGCAGCAACCGGCAGCCGGCACGCCCGAGCGGCGCATCGTCGATGCTTATGCCGCTTTCCTCGACGCCGCCGCGATCGACGCAGCCGGTCTGGCACCAGCGCAGCCATATCTGACGAAGATTGCTGCGGCGCCGGACCTGACTGCGCTCACGCAGCTGTTCGCCGAGCCCGGAGTGCCTTCGGTCATTGCGGCCAGCGTGACCGTCGATTCCAAGGATCCCAACAGCTACATCGTCAGCGTCGGTTTCGATGGCATGGGCCTGCCCGATCGCGACTATTATCTCGAAGATACCGAGCGGAATCGCGAAATCCAGGCGCGCTACAAGGAGCACCTGGCATTCCTGCTAGGCAAGGTGGGTTACGCCGACCCGGCAGCGACGGCAGAGGCGGTCTACGCCTTCGAACACGAAGTCGCCAAACTCGAATGGGATCGCACGGCGCTGCGCAACCGCGACATCACCTACAATAAGCTCACACGCGACGAGTTGCTGGCGCTGGCACCTCAGTTCCCGCTCGCGACGTTGCTGGACGCGGCGGGTTTTGCCGAGCAGCAGCAGTTCCTATCCGCCCAGATACCGCCCACGGAGGCGGAAGTTGCCGAATTCAGCCTGACTCCCGAGATGCTGACCGGCATCGGAGGCGGGACCCCGGCTATGATGACGCTGCTGACCCGAACACCGCTCGAGACGGTGAAGGCATTCATGGCCGCGCGCTTCCTCAGCAATCACGCGGCCGTCCTGCCGAGTGAGCTCGACGATGCGAGCTTCGCTTTCTACGGCAAGTTTCTGCAGGGCCAGGAAGAGCAGCGGCCGCGCTGGAAGCGGGCGATCGCGACGGTGGAGGAGCAGCTCGGCGAGCAGCTCGGCGCGCTCTATGTCGAACGCTACTTCCCGCCAGAGTCCAAGGCGGCGATGGACGAACTCGTCGTCAACTTGCGCAAGGCGCTGGCCGAGAGCCTCGCCGAGAACGATTGGATGACCGACGCCACAAAGCAACAGGCTGTGGCCAAGCTGGATTCCTTCACGCCGAAGATCGGCTACCCGGACGAATTCAAGGCCTACGAAGGCTTGGAGATCCGGCGCGACGACCCGCTAGGTAACCAGGTGCGGGCAGTGGCCTGGCAAGTCGCGGAAGAGCGCGCGCGGCTCGGCAAGCCGGTGGACCGTAGCGAGTGGTTCATGCTGCCTCAGACGGTTAACGCCTACTACAACCCCGTCTTCAACGAGATCGCCTTTCCGGCCGGCATCCTGCAACAGCCGTTCTTCGGTCCGGATGCGGATCCGGCAGTGAACTACGGCGGCATCGGCGCTGTGATCGGACACGAGATCGGCCACGGCTTCGATGATCAAGGCTCGAAGTACGACCACAGCGGCGCGCTGAAGAACTGGTGGGCCGACGCGGATCGCGCACAGTTCGAAGCGCTCGCCAGCAAGCTGGCCGAGCAGTACGATACCTACTGTCCCTACGACGAAGGCCAAACTTGCGTAAACGGTCGCTTCACGCTGGGTGAAAACATCGGTGACGTCGGCGGTCTCAGCCTGGCCTATCGCGCCTACAAGCTGTCGCTAGAGGGCCGGGAGGCGCCGGTACTCGACGGCCTAACCGGCGATCAGCGCTTCTTCATGGCTTGGGCCCAAGTGTGGCGTTCGGCGCAGAGAGAAGAGGCCGGCCGCCAGCGGCTGCTGACCGATCCTCACAGTCCGGAGGAGTTCCGTACCAACGGGGCGGTCCGCAACCATGACGCATGGTACGAAGCTTTCAACGTCACGCCGGATAACGCACTTTACCTCCCGCCCGAGGAGCGTGTGCGGATTTGGTGACACGGCGCGCGGGCGGCTTGACTTGGCCGCCCGCTGTCGCGAGAGCCGCGCCCGATGGGAACCACCCTCACAGCCTTCATTCTCGGCATCGTCGAGGGACTCACCGAATTCCTGCCCGTCTCTTCGACGGGGCACCTGATTCTCGCCACCGAGTTGTTCGGCTACAACGCGGCCCAGTGGGCGCAGTTCAACATCGTCATCCAGCTCGGCGCGATCCTCGCGGTCGTCGTGCAGTATTTTCGTACCTTCTGGAGCATGGGGACCGGGTTCCTGAAGCGGGAGCCGGTCGCGATCCGTTTCGTCCGCAATATCCTGGTGGCGTTCCTTCCTGCGGCCGTGATTGGATTGTTCGCCAAGAGAGGCATCGACGCGATGCTCGAAAGCCCGGACATCGTTGCCTGGGCCTTGTTGATCGGCGGCATCGTCATGCTAGGGCTGGAGAAGACCGTGCGGCCGAAAGGCGATGCTGGCGTTGCCGATCTGCCGTTGAAGCAAGTCATTGGCATTGGCTTTGCGCAATGCTTCGCCATGGTCCCTGGCGTCAGCCGTTCGGGCGCGACGATCCTTGGCGCGCTGGCAATGGGCGTCAATCGCAAGACGGCCGCTGAGTTCTCGTTCTTCCTGGCGGTGCCGACAATGCTGGGCGCCGCTACCGTAAAGATCGCATCCGAGCCTGAGAAGCTGTTGTCGGGTGGCGGCCTGATCGGCTGGGGCGAGATCGCGATCGGGTTCGTCATGGCATTCTTGACCGCGCTCCTCGTGATCCGCGCCTTCGTCGCTTATGTCAGCCGCTACGGATTTGCTCCCTTCGCCTGGTACCGCATCGTGATCGGAGCCGCCGCGATCGGATGGCTAACGCTGCGCTGAAGCATCGCCGATAGCGGTCTCCGGAACCAATCGGCCCCCATCGCATTCTAAAGCGGTTCGAAGCACTCTCACGCTTTCGACACGAGGTGGGCCGGTCGACGGCCCGCCTTTTTCACAAGGGGAACACCATGAAGAAGATTATCACCATCGCATCCGCTGCTGTGCTCGGCCTTGGCCTTGCAGCTTGCGACGGCCCGCAGGAGAATGCAGCCGAAGACATCGGTGAACAGCAGGCCGAAATCGTCGACGAGCAGGTCGAAGCGATGGAAGACGCCGGGCAGATCACCGACGCTCAGGAAGACGCGATGACCGACGCCGCCGAAGATCAGGCTGACGCTATGGAAGCGGCCGGTGAGGCTGCCGACGAAGCTCGCTAAGACAGCAGAGCTATCGACACAAAAGCCGGCTCCGGACCACCCGGGGCCGGCTTTTTCGTAGGGTCAAACGGGGATGGCGTGGGAGCCACGACCACCGCGCAGGAAGTATTCCTGCGTGCCGCGATGGAGGGCATCGTCGACGTCGATGACCGCCGAGTTGGCGTATGTGAACCCCGGCGCCAGCGCGCGGTAGAGTCGGTCGAAATCACGCTCCACAGTCTGGTGATAGAGGTCGGAAAAGCTTTCGATCACAAAGTAGCTCGGCTGCAAGTCGTCGATCACGTAATCCGTTCGCATGACCCGATCGACGTTGAGCATGATCCGGTTCGGCGATCGTCCCTCGAGCGCGAAAACAGCCTCACGCGGGCCTGAGAGAATTCCCGCGCCGTAGATCCGCAGGTCGTCACCCTCGCGCACCAGGCCAAACTCGACCGTGTACCAGTACAATGCGCCTAGCGCCTTGAGCCGGTTGTAGCGCATGGCTTTCCATCCGGCCTTGCCATACTCCTGCATATAATCGGCAAACACCGGATCGGTCAGCATCGGAACATGGCCGAACACGTCATGGAAGACGTCCGGCTCCTGGATATAGTCGAATGTCTCACGGGTGCGGAGGAAGTTACCGGCCGGAAAGCGCCGGTTGGCGAGATGCCAGAAAAACACGTGGTCGGGGATGAGCATGGGTACGGGCACCACGCTCCACCCGGTCAGCTGGCCGAGCTCTTCGGAGAGACGTGCGAATTCGGGAACGCCCCCTCGATCCAGATGGAGCTTCTGCAGCCCGGCGAAGAAAGCGCCACAGGCGCGGCCCGGCAGGATGTCCATCTGCCGCTCGAACAGCTCACGCCAGATCGCGTCTTCTTCCGAGGAGTAGGCACGTTGGGCCGGCTCGAGCCAGTCCTCTCCAACGTGTGTGGGCCGCCTGAGCGGGGCGGCGAACACCCCGTCGGGGACCACCGGAAGCGCGGAGAATGGGTTCTCGGATAGTGCGGTCGTCGCCATCGTTCTGAGACAACGCTTACCATGGATCTCGGGGGCCGCGAAAGCGGCTGCCGCGCCGAAGTCCGGCGTCTAAGGCTCGCTGGTTGGAACCGCCGCCTCAGCCGCCGGAGCCCCGCCCGTTTCGGGCTCGGCAAGTGGCCGCAGCGCTTCTTCCGGCAGGCGCGCGGCATCGAGCATCTCGGCCGCTTCGTCGAGCGCCCGCGCCTCGCCCACGGTGACGCCGCCCGGACCGGGATCGGTATCGTTGGGCCCGCAGCTCGCCATAAAAGCGGCTGCAAGCAAGACGGGCAGAGCTCGCGCCCCGCCCGTCCAAAAGAGAAAGGAGAGCTGCGCGCTTACTGCGCCGCTCCGGTAGCCGCTTCCGCCGCTGCGGCGGCCTCAGCGGCAGCTTCTTCGGCTGCGGCGCCGGCTGCTTCGGCGGCCATCACTTCGTCTTCAACCGAAGCGTCGGCTTCGGCGGCAGCTTCGGTCGCGTCGACGACAGGCATCGGCATGTCAGCCATCGCTTCGTCGGCGGGCATTTCGACATTGTCGGCCATCGCATCATCCGACGCGTCGTCGGAGCTGCCGCAAGCAGCGAGAGCGAGCGCGAATGAGGAAACGGCGGCGAACAGGACGGTCTTCTTCATCGATCAGAGCCTCTCGATTGGTATCCGACGGGCGGGATGGTCCCTCCCCGCCCGGCAATGAACTACCGCGCCGTCGGTTTCAAGAACATGGCGAAATCTTGGCAGGCCGGTTTGCCGGATAGCAACGATCTGGCAAGGCTGAAGCATGGAACGACAGGAGGACGGAGTCAGCGAAGCGGAACGGGCACTGCGCCGGATATTCGGGTTCGAGCACTTCCGCGGTGTTCAGCGCGAGGTGGTGGAGCGTGTGCTGTCCGGACGCTCGACGCTCGCTGTTATGCCCACGGGTGCGGGCAAGTCGCTGACCTACCAGCTTCCGGCGACCATGCTGGAAGGGACCTGCATCGTCATCTCTCCGCTGATCGCGCTGATGCACGATCAGCTTCGTTCGGCCCGCGCGAACGGCATCCGCGCCGCGACGCTGACCAGCGCAGACGATGACCGGATGGCGACGATCGACGCGTTCCGCGCCGGCGAGCTGGACTTGCTCTACCTTGCACCGGAACGAGCCAGCCAAGGGCATTTCCGCGAGCTGCTCGGCCAGGCGCCACTGGCGCTCTTCGCGATCGACGAGGCGCATTGCGTGTCGGAATGGGGGCACGACTTCCGCCCGGACTATCGCCAGCTCAGGCCGCTGATGGATGCCTTTCCGCATGTGCCGCGACTGGCGCTGACCGCCACCGCCGACGCGCGCACGCGAGACGACATCGTCGCCCAGCTCGGTATCCCGCAAGAGGGGGTGATCGTCTCCGGCTTCGACCGGCCGAACATTCGTTACATGATCCGCCACCGGGAGAATGGCGTCCGGCAACTGGTACAACTGCTCAGAGAGCAGCCGGGCCCGGGGATCATCTACGCGCCGACGCGGCGCAAGGTCGAGCAGCTCGCCGAGACGCTGGCCCAGGCGGGGGCGCGGCCGGTCCTGCCGTACCATGCTGGGCTGCCGCCCGAGGAGCGCGCTGCCAACCAAGCTGCTTTCGTGGCCAGCGAGGACATGGTGATCGTCGCCACGATTGCCTTCGGCATGGGCATCGACAAGCCGGACGTTCGCTTTGTTGGGCATGCCGGCATTCCGAAGTCGATCGAGGCCTATTACCAAGAGACCGGTCGTGCTGGGCGCGACGGCGATCCGAGCGTCGCAGTGATGCTGTGGGCCGCCGGCGACTTCGCCCAGGCGCGGCAGCGGCTCGGCGAGATCGACGAGAGCCGGCAGGCGGGCGAGCGGGCCCGCCTCGATGCGCTGGCGATGCTGGTGGAGACAGCGGGATGCCGGCGAGCGGTACTGCTGCGGCACTTCGGCGAGAATCCGCCAGAGGCTTGCGGCAACTGCGACAACTGTCTCGAAGCTCCCGGCGTGATCGACACCACCGAACTTGCCCGCAAGCTGCTGAGCGCGGTCTATCGCACCGGCCAAAGCTTCGGCTTCGGGCACTTGCAGAAAGTTCTGACGGGCACCGCCGACGAGCGGGTTCTGCAGCGTGGGCATGACAAGCTGAGCGTGTTCGGAATCGTCGATGCGGTCGAAGCCCGGCTGCTGCAGCCGCTCAGCCGCGCCCTGCAAGCGCGGGGTAGCCTGGTTGCTAACGAGCATGGGGGCCTGAAGCTGGGCCGCGACGCCCGGGCGATCCTGAAAGGCGAGGCCAGCGTCGAGATCGTCCAGCCTCCCGCGCCCCCCAAGGAGCGGCGGCGTCGCTCCGATACTCCGAACCCGGTCGGAGACCCGCTGTTCGACGCGCTGCGTGCCTTGCGCCGCGATCTGGCCGCTGAAGCGCAAGTGCCGCCATACGTGATCTTCCACGATGCGGTACTGCGCGAAATGGCGGCGGTTCGCCCCGCGAGTCTAGTTGAGCTCGGGAAGATTTCTGGCGTCGGCGCGCGCAAGCTCGAGGCCTATGGTGAAGCCTTCCTGGGGATAATCAGGCAGCACTGAACGCTGCGACGCTGGAGTGCTTAGCGCGAAGTTAACCACTTTTCCGTAAGCCGCGCGCATGGACCACGACGCACGGCCTCTGCTCGTCTACCCGGTGCTGTTCGGGATGCTTGCGGCCATCGCCCTTCCCACCGCAGCGGTGCTGGCGCAGCAGGCGGTGCCACCGTACACAGTAGCCGAGACCGGCCAGGGCTTCAGCCGCCTTCAGCATGCTGTCGACGCGATCGGAGAGAGCCGTGGCACGATCGCTATCGCCCCCGGACGCTACGCCGATTGTGCGGTGCAAAGCGAAGGCTTTATCTCCTACCTCTCGGCCGAGCCCGGCGCAGCGGTGTTTGACGGGCGGACATGCGAGGGCAAGGCAGCGCTCGTGCTGCGCGGTCGCGGTGCCGAGGTGTCGGGGCTGGTGTTCCAGAACATGCACGTGCCCGACTACAACGGCGCAGGGATCCGGCTCGAGCGGGGCGATCTGACGGTCGCCGAGAGTTGGTTCCGCGACAGTCAGCAAGGGATCCTAACAGCCGACCACGCGGCCGGCCGGCTGACCATCGATCGTTCGACGTTCTCCCGGCTCGGCACATGCGAAGGCTCTGGCGGCTGTGCCCATTCGATCTACACCGGCGAATACGGCCACCTGCGCGTGACGCGCAGCCGCTTCGAGGAGGGCCGCGGCGGGCACTACGTGAAGAGCCGAGCGGTACGCGTCGACATCGCTAGCTCCAGCTTCGACGATTCGAAGGGCAAGGGCACGAACTACATGATCGATCTGCCCGACGGAGCGACAGGCCAGATCAGCAACAATTGGTTTGTGCAGGGGCGCGATAAGGAAAACTACTCAGCGTTTATCGCTGTGGCGGCCGAAGGCGCGGAGCATTCGAGCAACGGCCTCGCGATCCTCGGCAACGATGCGCGGCTGGCGCCAGGGGTCGAGCGCAACACCACGTTCGTGGCCGATTGGTCGGGCGACCGGCTGGCGCTGGGCGAAAACGCTCTAGGCCGCGGCCTTCAGCGCTTCGAGCGTCGCTGAACCGCGTTCAATCCAGCAAATGTCCGGCGCGATCGCGCTTGGTGGCCAAATAGCGTTCGTTGTGCGGGCCCGCCGGCAGGCGGTGCGGAACCCGTTCTGCCACCCGGGTTCCGGCCGCTTCGAGCGCGGCAACTTTGGCCGGATTGTTGGTCAGTAACCGCACTTCGGAAACGCCGAGCAGCGCCAGCATCCGCGCCGCGACCGGGAAGTCGCGCGCTTCTTCGGGCAAGCCGAGGCGGCGGTTGGCCTCCAGCGTGTCGAAGCCCAGGTCCTGCAGTCTGTAGGCGCGCAGCTTGTTGACGAGGCCAATGCCGCGGCCTTCCTGTCGCAAGTAGAGCAGCACCCCCCAGCCGCCGTTCGCCGCCTCGGCCGCCATGCGCTGGAGCGCGCCGTCGAGCTGCGGTCCGCAATCGCAGCGCAGCGAGCCGAGGATGTCTCCGGTCAAGCACTCCGAATGAAGGCGAGCCAGCGGTGTGCGCTCCGAAGATTTCTGGCCGACGATCAGCGCCGTGTGTTCCCGGATGTCGTCCGGACTACGGAAGACGACAATCTCCGCGTCCTCCGCGGCCGCCACCGGCAGGCGCGCCCGGGTAGCGACCGAGAGCGCGGCGGGCTCGGTGAAACTTGGAAGATCACCCGGCTCCAGCGCTGCGGGTTCGCGGAACGGCTCCGGCGCCACCAAGAACGCGGGCAGGATGCCTGCCAGGCGCGCCAGCTCCATCGCCGCGGTAGCTTCTTCCACCCATGCGAGCGGCTCGGCCAGGAACGGCCCTTTGAGCGGAACGGCGAGGTCGAGCGCCGGATCGGCAATCGGCCGTGCGCTGGCGAGATCGAGCGGGTCTGCCGCGCGAATAAGCACCGGCGCATGCGCATCGGCAGCCTCGCGCTGGTTGGTGAGCTTGAGCGTCGCAGCGCGTGCCCCTGAAATCAGGGCATGGGCCGAGCGGGCCTCGCCGGGCGCGGTCTCGACCGGCAGCAGCAACGGTGCCTTGCCTATGGCCAGGGGCCAACCGTGGCGCAGCGCGTCGACAGCCTGCGCGGCCCGCCGCGAAGGCGAAGGCTCGCTCAGAGATCGAACTCCGTGACCAGCGGTACGTGGTCCGAGGGTTGCTCCCACTTGCGGGTCTCCTCCACGACCCGGTGCGCTCTCGTCTGCATGGCCAGTTGGGGCGAAGCCCACATGTGATCGAGGCGGCGTCCCTGATCCTTCTGGCGCCAGTACGAGCGGTAGCTCCACCACGAGTAGTTGCGCTCGGGCGCGGGGATGTGCTGGCGACCCAGATCGGTCCAACCGTGCGCGTCCCGGAAGCGGCCGAGCGCCTCGCACTCGATCGGCGTGTGGCTGACCACCTTGCGCAGTGCCTTGTGGTCGTAAACGTCGCATTCGAGCGGAGCGATGTTGAAATCGCCGACGATCAAGGTCGGGCGATCGAGTGCTTCGGCCCAGCGGGCCATACGCTCGATGAAGTCGAGTTTCTGGCCGAACTTGGCATTGACCGTGCGGTCAGGCACATCGCCGCCGGCGGGGACGTAGACGTTCTCCAAGACCATGCCTTGGCCGGCGCCGAGCAGCTCGACCCCCACGTGCCTTGCCTCGCCATTATCCTGCCAGTCGTGGCGGCCGATTTCGTTCAGCGGAATACGGCTGACGGTCGCCACACCGTGATAACCCTTCTGCCCATGAACCACGCGGTGCGTGTAGCCGAGCGCTTCGAACGCCGCGTGCGGGAACTGCTCTTCACGGCACTTGATCTCTTGCAGGCACAGGACGTCCGGCCGCTCCTGTTCCAGGAAACGGGCGACTTGCTCGATACGAAGACGAACGGAATTGATGTTCCAGGTGGCGATTGAAACCATGACCACCGGATAGATAGGCATCGTCAGCGCGGCAAGGCAGAGCCGTCCAAAGAAAAACCCCCGTCCCGGGGGCATTGGGACGGGGGTTCATTCTGAGCGTTCGTCACGCTTGCACAGCAGCATCTCTTACGAAGCAGGGCAACAGGGGGGAAACCCGCCTCTCACCGCCATGCACCTGAAGATTACGGCCGAGCGCCTTGCTCGTAAATGAATGGTGAATGCCCACTCGTCGCAAGGCCCGCGCGCCTGGCCCTCTAAGCGTTCATCCCGGGCGACGAGTTGTTCGGCGGGGGTCGCGAACGTTGAACGTGCTGTCCGCGATGGACATGCCGTAACGGTGGTTGGACAGGCGGACGGTCGTGCGCTTGTTCTGCGCGTCGAGCGCCACCCAGCTATTGAGTTCCCAGCCCCCCGGCGCCGCCGCATCCCGCACCAGGATCATCGTGAAGGTGCCGTACTCGGGCTTGCTGGTATCCTTGACCTCGACGCTCAGAACGTTGGGATTGGTCGTAGGCAGGAGCTTACCGTAACGTTTCACATCCCGGTTCGGATCAAGCAGCGCGCCGAGTGGCGAATCGCTGATCGGCCAGCGCTGCAGCTGATTCACCTCGTAGTCGACCAACGTCAATGAGCGGCCGTTCGATACGACAACCATGTTGACGCCCTTCTCGTATTCGAAGCGAATACGCCCTGGGCTCTTGAGAGTGAGTTCGCCGCGCACCGACTGGCCGTTGCGGTCAGTCTGCACGAAATCGGCCTTCATCGTGCTGATCGAGCGCAAGGCCGTGACCACCTGGTCGAGGCGGTCAGCCTGGGCAACGGCAGTCGTCGTCGGGAAAGCGACAGCCGCGGGCACGGCCAAGACCAGCGCGGCGAAAGCGGCACGCGTCCGCAAGTTCGGGATCTTCGGCAAGATGGTCATGCTCCGGCACTTAGGTACGGCGCATTGAACCTGTTGTGAACCCGGCCGTTCCCGGGAGTTCAGCAACCCGCCGCCGCGGGGCCTACCTCTTCCGGGTAAGAAACGCCCAAGTTGAAAGATCGGCTTACTTGATCTTGCCTTCTTTGAACTCGACGTGCTTCTTCACGACCGGGTC
>CAYTPY010000040.1:0-18562 GCA_964439725.1 uncultured Erythrobacter sp.
CTAGTAGTGCGCTACACTCCGGGGACATTGCGGGGCGCTATGATCGTCGCCGGTGAAGACCAGGTCGTCCTCAATGGTTCCGGCCAGGCCATTCTCAGCCAGTCGAACAGGCCGCGGGTGCGGGAGCGCGTGATTACGGCTACCCCCGGCGCCGAAGGCTTCGATGCCGATCGGCTGGAGTTTCAACTCATTCCTGCCTGAATGCGGGGCGGCAAGCGCTCGTCACACGTTCATAGCTGAGCCCATCGCGGCTCAGCCTCTCCCTGCCATGCGGCTCCCCAAAGTCAGGTGCCGGCCCAACCGGCACGATCCCGCTCGGGTTTATCGTCTTGTGGCTTTCGTAATAGTGCCGCTTGATGTGCTCCATGTTCACCGTCGCGGCGATGCCCGGCAATTGGAAGATGTCGCGGGTGAAGCCCCACAGGTTGGGGTAATCCACGATCCGGCGCCGGTTGCACTTGAAGTGGCCGTGATAGACTTCATCGAAACGGACCAACGTCGTGAACAAGCGGATGTCGGCTTCGGTGAGGCGGCTACCGGCGAGGTAGCGTTGCCGCGATAGCCGCGCCTCGGCCCAGTCCAGGGTCGCAAAAAGGTCGCTGACGGCTTCGTCGTAGGCTTCCTGGCTGGTAGCAAAGCCTGCCTTGTAAACCCCATTGTTGCAGCCGCCGTAAACCCGATCGTTTACCGCGTCGATCTCCGCGCGAAGCTCCTCAGGGTAGTAGTCGCCCGGCTTGGCACCCAGGCTATCGAAAGCGTGGTTCAGCATCCGAATGATCTCGGCAGACTCGTTATTGACGATCGTGCCGCGCTTCTTGTCCCACAACAGCGGCACGGTCACTCGGCCGCTGTAATCCGCCTGTGCGGCAGTGTAGACTTGGTGCAGGAATCGGGCCTCGCGAACCGGATCAGCGACGACCCCCGGTCCTTCCGCGAAGGTCCACCCGTCGTCGGCCATTAGCCAGTGCACCACTGAGATCGGGATCATGTCATCGAGCCCTTTGAGGGCGCGTATGATCAGCGTCCGGTGCGCCCAGGGACAGGCGAGGCTGACATAGAGGTGATAGCGATCCCGCTCCGCCGCGAAGCCGCCTTCGCCGGTCGGCCCGGGCGAACCATCAGCCGTAATCCAGTTGCGGAACTGGCTGTCGCTCCGCACGAACCGCCCCCCTGTCGCGGACGTATCGTACCAGACGTCGTGCCACTCGCCGTCGACCAGCATTCCCATAGTATCGCCCTCGCTTGCTTCGCTGCTCCGAGCTTAGAAGGCCGGGGCGGCAATGGCGATCCGCCAACAGGCGCGGGTCAGAAACTGGCCACCGCCGCTCCCAGCCGATCACGCAGGCGCTCGATGGCGGTGGGCTCCATCGCGAAGCGGCCGCGCCAGGCGTTGTCGAGCCGCTCGATCCGGGCGTGGAACCGCCGAGTCCGTTCGATCAGCGCGTCTAGCGCCGGGTCGAGAAGCGCTTGCTGGTCGTGCAACGCGTCAGGTGGGGAGCGGGGAAGGCGCCCGTGGTGACGAAGCTGGAACTCGCTCAGTTCCCCGGCCAAGTAGGCGCGCTGGTTTAGAAGCCAGGCGATCGCGTGCATCATCCGCGTCGTCGTGCGCAGCGCTTCGCAGGATAGGGCGAGGCGCGCCATGTCTTCGTTTTCGCTGGCTGCGGTAAGTCGCCCGGATAGGTCGAACGCGTCCCGCGCTTCGTCGGCGAGCGTCAGCGCTTCGTTATAGAGCGTCTCGACGATCGTCGGGCTGAGGTCGGCGGGTTCTGCCATGGCCGGTGCCAGCGGTACTCCAATCCGGCAGGGTGGCGCCAGCTACCCAACCAGCGTTTTCCGCGGTTCGTGCGAGGTGTCCCGACAGGGCACGCTGGATCAAGGTTATGCAATAATGTCGGGTGTGAGATAGTCCTCGAAGATCGCGATCTGATCCTTCAGCTTGAGCTTGCGCTTCTTCAGCCGCGCGATCTGCAACTGGTCGAGGCCGTCGGCGGCGCTGAGCGCCGCGATCGCTGCGTCGAGATCGCGGTGTTCGACCCTGAGCGCAGCCAGGCGCTTGCGCATCTCGTCTTCGGTCATGCCGCACCACCCTCATAGCGCCGCATCGCCGTGTCCAACCGGTTCATCGCAGGCAGGGTTTGATGCCTTAAGGCTTATGTGATTTGATGACAATCGCGCGGCTCGCAGCCCTGCCGCGAGTCGTAGCGCAGGGTCGTTCCTAACGGGAGGAAACTCTCTCAGGATAAGGAGAACGCGTATGGAATCCTCGCATGTCACAGCCCTTCAGGCCAAGCACGAGGGGTTGGAGCGCCGCATCCAGGATGAGATGAACCGGCCCGCTCCAGACGGCACGATGATCCAGGCGCTCAAGAAGCAAAAACTGAGGATCAAGGAAGAACTGTCGTTCACCTGATCTTCGAATGTAAGCGGCGGTACCGGCGTCTTAACGGAATAGCCGGCCCCGCCGCCCGCATTTCCAAACAGGCGGATATACGATAGTCGAGCGGAATGACCGCCGCTGCAGCCGCCCGCTCGATCCTTCTCCAGCTGCACGAAGTCATGGCTTCGCGTAAGCATGCGCAAGCCAAGCTCAATCAAGTCGCCGAAATCATTGGCGAGACGCTCAATAGCGAAGTCTGCTCGATCTACTTGCTTCGCGAGGGGATGCTGGAGCTGTTCGCGACGCGCGGGCTCAATCAGAGTGCGGTCCACGTCACCAAGCTGGGCATTGGCGAGGGTCTGACGGGCACCATCGCGCAGAACATCGAGACTCTGAACCTCGCCGAAGCGGCCACGCACCCAGAGTTCCAGTACCGCCCCGAAACCGGCGAGGATCGCTTCCATTCCTTTGCGGGTGTTCCGATCGTGCGGCGCGCGCGGGCTATTGGCGTGCTCACTGTACAGCACACGGATCCGCGCCGCTACGAGGAAGTCGAAATCGAGGCGCTGCAGACCGTCGCGATGGTCCTGGCCGAGCTGATACACAACGCCGGCCTCGCTGATGACGAAAATGCTGCCGATGCCGCGGAAACACAGTCGGGCCAGCAGGTGCTCGAAGGCCTGCAGCTGGTGAAGGGACTCGCCATCGGGAAGGCGGTATTTCACCAGCCACGAATAACCATTGAGCAAACGGTGGCCGAGGACATCGAGGCCGAACGCCAACGTGTCTACCTCGCCTTCGACAAGATGCGCGAGCAGATCGACCAGATGACAAGTCAGGCCGAATTCGGTCTCGACGGCGAACACCAGCAGGTTCTCGAAACCTACAAGATGTTCGCTTACGACGAAGGATGGAGCCGACGCATCAACGAAGCGATCGATTCCGGACTGACCGCCGAAGCGGCGATCGAGCGGGTCCAGCAACGCACCCGCATGCGCATGCGGGAGATCCAGGACCCGCTGCTGCAGGACCGCATGCACGACCTAGAAGATCTTTCGAACCGGCTTCTGCGTATCGTGTCCGGTCAATTGGGGACGGCCGCGAGTGTCGGCTTGCGCGGCGACAGCGTGCTGATTGCCAAGAACCTGGGCCCCGCGGAGTTGCTTGAGTACGACAAGCGCCGGTTGAAGGGAGTGGTGCTGGAGGAAGGCTCGCTGACCGCGCACGTGGTTATCGTCGCGCGGGCCATGGGGGTGCCTGTGCTCGGCCGTGTGCGGAATGCGCGAGGGCTGATCCGCGAAGGCGACACGCTGCTGCTCGATGGCGATGCCGGACGCTTAACGGTCAGGGCGATCCAGACGGTGCTCGATACCTTCGAGACTCGCGTCGAGCGCAGCCGGCAGCGCCAGGCCGCTTATGCTCAACTACGCGACGTCGAACCGTTCTCACGTGACGGACAGCGTATCGAAGTGATGATGAACGCCGGCCTCCGGGACGACTTGCCCATGCTCAGCCTGACAGGCGCCGACGGCATTGGCCTGTTCCGGACCGAGTTCCAGTTCCTGGTTTCCGCCACGCTGCCGCAGAGGGATCGCCAAACGCGGCTCTACCGCGATGTTCTGGATGCGGCTGGTGACAAGCCGGTCATCTTCCGCACGGTCGACATTGGCGGCGACAAGTCGCTGGCCTATCTGTCGAGCGACACCAGCCGCGAGGATGAAAACCCGGCGATGGGCTGGCGCGCTCTGCGCCTTGCGCTCGAGCGCGAGGGTCTCCTCAAGATCCAGGCCCGCGCGCTCATCGAGGCGTCCGCCGGGCGCAGCCTCAACGTGATGTTTCCCATGGTCTCTGAGCCTTGGGAGTTTGACGCGGCCAAGGCCGTCTTCGACACCCAGCTGGAGTTCCTGAAACGCACGCGGCGCACTCTACCCGAAGCGATCCGCTACGGAGTGATGCTGGAGGTTCCTTCGCTCGCGGAAGTGCTCGATCTTTTAATACCGAAAGTTTCTTTCATCTCGATCGGCACGAATGATCTCACGCAGTTTCTCTTCGCCGCGGATCGAGCAAACCCGAAGTTGGCCGAGCGATACGATTGGGTCAGCCCAGCGATCCTCCGCTTCCTGCGCCGGGTCGTCCTGGCGACTGTCGGTCAGCCGGTGCAGCTCGGAGTGTGCGGGGAGATGGGCGGCCGCCGGCTGGAGGCGCTCGCCTTGCTTGGAATTGGCGTCCGCCGGCTGTCCATTACGCCCGCGGCGGTGGGGCCGATCAAGGAACTGGTACGCAAAGTCGACACGGCTGAGATCGCCGAGGCGATGAACGCCTGGCTTGTCAGTCCCCCGCCCGATCTGCGCGCGGAATTGCGTCACTGGGCTGAGGAGCGCGAAATCGAAGTGGAATGAGCCTAAGCATCCGCCGCGACTTGACTTGAGCGCCCCGGGGCCCTCTGTTCGCACCAGCGGGTTTCGCTCACGAAAGACCGGCGGCAAGCTGGAACGGGAATGACTGACGATCTGGCAGAAATGGATGAAATGGCTCCCGCGGTAGGCGTCGGACCGGAGCTGAAAGCTGCGCGCGAGGAGCGCGGGCTGACAATCGAGCAGCTCGCCGCAGAGACGCGCATTCCGCAGCGTCATTTGCAGACCATCGAACTGGGCGATTTCGCCGCTCTCCCGGCGCGTACTTACGCGATCGGCTTTGCTCGCACTTACGCCCGGGTGGTCGGCCTCAGCGACGTCGAAGTGGCCGAAAAGGTGCGGGCTGAACTTGACGCCCAGGAGCCGGAGCCTCGCGAGCGTTCCCCCGGATTCGAGCCGGGCGATCCGGCGCGCGTGCCTTCGCGCAGCCTCGGTTGGTTGTCGATCCTGGCTGCCATTCTGGTGATTGCCGGCATCTTCTTCGCGTTTCGCACTTTCTTTGCTCCGGCCGCCGAGCTTCCTTCGCTCGTTGAGCAGGAGCAAGCCGAAGCGCAAGCTCCGGCGACGCCGCAGCGTGAGGCGAATGGCGGCGAACAGGCCGCAACCGCCGCGCGGAGTGACGGAGCAGTGGTCTTTACCGCGCTCGACGGGCCGCTCTGGGTCAAGTTCTACGATGCTTCCGGCCGGCAGTTGATGCAGAAGGAAATGTCGCGCGGCGAGAGCTATGAGGTTCCTGGCGATGCCCAGGGGCCGCAGCTCTGGACGGCGCGGCCCGACGCTCTCGCCATCACCGTAGGTGGCCGCGCGATACCCAAGCTCTCGGACCGGGAACGGATCATGCGCGATGTTCCCGTCACCGCGGACGCTTTGCTGGCACGCACGGCACCGGCACCGGGGCAGCCTTCCGGAGTAGCCGCCTCTCCCACTTCGCCCACAAACTAGTCTCTCTGGCGCCTCGACAAGAACTTGCGCGATCGGCACAATGGTTAACGGGCTGTCCGAGGCGGACGCGGGTGCTTCGGGCACCAGTCACCGGACATCAGCGAGACGGAGGAATTTGAACGATGACGAGCGGCTGGAACGCCACCCGCAAGGCGATGACGGGTATGTTGGTTGCCGGTATGGCAGCGATGATCGTGCCGCTGCCAGCTGCGGCTCAAGACGAGGCGCGGTTGCGCCGGATAGAGTCTGAGCTGCGGGCTCTGCAACGAGCGGTCTTCCCCGGAGGTGACGGCCGCTACTTCGCTCCCGAAGTCGACACAGCCCCTGCGGAGCCGCAGCAGGTGATTGGGGGGGCGTCAACTTCCCCACTAACGGATGTGTTGGCACGGCTCGATGCGCTCGAGAGCCAGCTGGCGCGGCTCACGGCCCGTAGCGAAGAGAATGCGAACGAGCTGATGCAGCTCGAAACCCGGCTGCAGGAAGCGCTGGCCGCGGCGCCAGTGCAGCCGGCGATCGAGATGCCCACAGGCCTAGCGGCTCCGTCCTCACAGGCAGCGCCCGGCAATCGCCCGTCCGGCACCATCCCGGCGCAGGCCAGCGCGCCCGGACCCAGCGCGGAGCGGGTCGCCGCGGTGCAGGCGATCGCCAAGCCGCAGACCGGCGACGCCGGCGACGACGAGTACACGTACGGCTTCCGGCTGTGGGATGCCGGCTATTATCCCGAGGCGCAGCAGCAGCTGGCGCTGTTCGTCGAGCGATATCCGCGCCACGCGCGCACCAGCTTCGGCCGCAACCTGCTCGGCCGGGCCTATCTCGACAACGGCCAACCGCGCGAGGCCGCCACCCACTTCTTCGAGAATTACCAGTCCGACAAGAACGGCGCCCGCGCGGCCGACAGCCTGCTGTTCCTCGCTGAAGCGATGACCACGCTGAACGACACCAACCGCGCCTGCATCGCGCTCGCCGAGTTCAGCGAAACCTATCCCGCGCTCGCCACCGGGCGGCTGAAAGAACAGTATGACCGGAGCCGCAGCAAGGTCACCTGCAGCGGATAGCTTGCCGCCAGAGCCGGTGCGGCGCTTCCGACAGGCGCTCGCCCGGTTGTTGCCGGAGGAAGCGCGCGTCGGGCTCGCCGTGTCGGGCGGCCCCGATAGCCTGGCGATGCTGCTCCTGGCGAATGCGGGGGTTCCCGGCCAGTTCGAAGTCGCGACGGTGGACCACGGCTTGCGGGCCGAAGCGGCGCAGGAGTGCGCCCTGGTGGGCCAGCACTGCCAGGCGCTCGGCGTCCGTTGCACGACCATCGAAGTCGAAGTCGGCGAGGGCAACTTGCAAGAGCGGGCGCGCACCGCTCGCTACGCGGCGCTGGCCCGATGGGCCGAGGAGCGCGGGCTGGCGGCGATCGCCACGGCGCATCACGCCGACGACCAGGCCGAAACGCTGCTGATGCGGCTGAACCGCGGCAGCGGGGTGGCCGGACTGGCGGGAATCCGGGAGCGCGCGGTTCTGGCCGCGACGGATCCGCCGCTGCTCGTGATCCGGCCGCTGCTGGGTTTCCGCCGCAGCGAACTCGCGGAGGTGGTCGCCGCGGCCGGCATCGAGGCGAGCTGCGATCCGAGCAACGCAAACGATCGCTTCGACAGGGTGCGCATCCGCAAGGCTCTCGCCGCAACGGACTGGCTCGACCCGGTGGCGGCAGCGCGCTCCGCAAGCCATCTCGCCGAAGCGGAGGATGCGCTTGCGCAGTACGCCGGGCTTCTCTGGTCGCGCCATGTCGAGCTCGCTGGCGGCGCCGCGACGTTCCAGCCGGCGGTGCCGCGGATCATGCGGCTGCGGATCGCCGAGCGGATCCTTGCCGAACTGGGCGGCGAAGCGCGGGGCGGGGAGATTGCACGCCTCGTCGACGGGCTCGAGAGCGGCCGGGGCGGCAATCTCGGCGGCATTCTTGCCACCGTGGATGGAGACCGCTGGGTGTTCCGCCGCGAACCGCCGCGGCGGACCGCTTAGAGCATCGCCAGCGGGGTTCCGAGTTGGGCCCGTTTGCCATTGGTGATGATCACGCGGTCGCCTTTTTGGGCGATGGCAAACAGCTTCGAGACGAAGGGGTCCGGCGTACCGATGCAGCCGTGGCTGGCGTAGCCGCGCTCCACCGTCGAGCCGCCGTGAATGGCGATCCCGTCCCAAGTCAGTCGCAGGGTCCACGGCATCGGAGCGTTGTTGTACTTCTCTGAAATGTTGTGGCGTTCCTTGGTCAGGATCGGGAACACACCGGTTGGGGTGGGATGCTTGTCGGTGCCGAGAAGAACCGCGGTGGCTCCAATCTCGTAGCCGTCCCGGAACACCGACATGACGCGCGCCTCGAGGTCCACGGTGATGACCAAGGGCCCCTCCGCAGGCGCGCCTTGCTCGTTCCAATGCCACTCCCCGTAGCGAATGGGGCCGTCGATCGGCAGCACGCGCTTGATGACGAAAGGTTCGGGAGTGGGAGCGGGAGCGGGAGCGGGAGCGTCGGCTGGCTCCGCCAGCGCTGCTTGCGGAATCGCTTCCGCGGGCGCTTCGATCATGATGGCAGGTTCACTGTTCCGCGCCTCGAGCGCGTTGCCGGCAATCACGGCCGAACCCAGCAGCACGACAGCCACCAAGCTTGTTCCGCCTATCCACTTCATTGCTTCGCTCATGTCGGCATCTATGCCGCCGAACATGGTTAACGGCTAGGCCGCAGATCCGCGCGTCCCGCTCGGAGACGCCGGCGATGCAGAGGTTAACGCGAGAGGGAAGCCGCCTGCTCGGCCAGGGCGCGGACTTGTGTCATGTCGGCGCCTTTCGGCACGATCCAGCTTCCTCCGACGCAGAGCACCGACGGGTGCGCCAGCCATTCGGGCGCGGTTTCGGCGGTGATCCCGCCCGTCGGGCAAAACCGGCACTGGGCGAAAGGCGCGGCGAGCGCTTTCAGGGCCTTGATCCCGCCGGCCGCTTCCGCGGGGAAGAACTTGAAATGGCTGAGGCCCAGCGCGAGCCCGCGCATGATGTCGCTCGCCGTGGCGACCCCCGGCAGTACCGGAACCTGGCGGTCGATCGCGCCGCGCACCAGCGGCTCAAGCAATCCGGGAGACACGATGAACTCTGCGCCGGCGGAGACCGCATCACGAAACTGATCGGGACTGACGACAGTACCAGCGCCCACGATCGCGTCGGGGACGAGGTTCATGCGGCGGATCGCGTCGAGCGCGGCAGGCGTGCGCATGGTGACTTCGAGCACGCGCAGGCCGCCCGCGACCAGGGCTTCGGCCAGGGGACGCGCGTCATGGGCGTCCTCAATCACCAGCACGGGAATGACAGGCGCCGTGCGCATGATCGTGTCGATGTCGGGCTTCACAGGTGCTCCCTCGCGAAGGCGGCCGCGGCGCCGTAGAGGCCGGGCTGCGGGTGAACGATCATCTTGACCGGAATGCCGGCCATCATCTGCGTGTAGCGTCCCTTGAAGCGGAACCGCTCGCCAAAGCCGGAGCGGGGCAGAAGGTCGCGTAGGCGCAGGCCCAGTCCGCCGGCCAGCACGACGGCGCTGGCCCCGTGCGCTAACGCAAAATCCCCGGCGAGGCTGCCGAGCGAGGCGCAAAAGCGGTCGACCGCGGCCGCCGCTAGCCGATCTTCGCGGGCGATCCCGCGCTCCCAGATCGTGCGATCGTCCAGGTCTTCCGCCGTGCGCTGCTCGCGGGCCGCGAGGGCATGATAGATCTCGCAGATGCCCGGGCCCGAATGAACCCGCTCGGTCGATACCCGCAAGTGCTGCCGCCGGAGCCGAGCCAGCATCCAGTCATCGATTTCGTCGAGCGGAGCGAATTCGACATGTCCGCCCTCGGTCGACTGGACGTGATAGCTGCCGCGATAACGGTGGAAATGGGCGACGCCCAGACCCGTGCCGGGCCCGAGAACGCTGATGGTCCCCTCTCCAGGCAGCGGGCCCTCCGGACCGGTGATGTGGATCAGCTGGTCATCCGGTACGGTTGCCACCGCGTGCGCGACCGCGCCGAAATCGTTGATCAGCGTGACCTTGTCGAGGCCGAGCTGTTCATCGAGCGCGCGGACGTGAAAGATCCAGCTGCTGTTCGTCATGCGGATCGTGTCGCCGACGATCGGCGCCGCGATCGCGATCGCCGCATTGCGCGGCACCGCAGAGCCGGCGCGGCGCTCGAATTCCTCCCAGGCGGTCTGCAAGCTGGCATATTCGCCGGTCTTCAAGGTGACGGGCTCGCCGAGCGAGATCGTTCCGCTGCTGCCGATGGAGGCGAGCGCGAACCGCGCGTGGGTACCGCCGACGTCGAGAGCGACCAGTTCAGTCACAGGCCGCCCATCGCCAGCATCGCCGAGCCGCCTCGCTCCGCCTCGTCCGCTCCTATGCGGAACATTGCAAAGAGCTCCCGCCCCGTGCCCATTTCGGCCGGCCGCATCTGCGCGGGCTCGCGCCCGGTGAGGTCGGCGCTGGTGGCGAGAACGCCCTCTTCCGCAGACAACCGGACGATGTCGCCGTCGCGCAAATAAGCGAGCGGCCCTCCGCCCAGCGCCTCGGGGCTGACGTGGATGGCGCCCGGCACTTTGCCACTGGCGCCGGACATGCGGCCATCGGTGACCAGCGCCACCCGGTAGCCGCGGTCTTGCACCACGCCGAGGATCGGGGTCAGCTTGTGCAGTTCGGGCATGCCGTTGGCCTTGGGCCCCTGGAAGCGCATCACGACGACGACGTCGCGGTCCAGTTCCCCATCGGCAAAGGCCTGGGCCACGTCCTCCTGGCGCTCGAAGATCCGGCAAGGGGCTTCGACGGTCCAGCGCGAAGGATCGACGGCGCTGGTCTTGGTGATGCCGCGGCCGAGATTGCCTTCGACGAGCCGCATCCCGCCTTCGGGAGAGAACGGATTGCTGGCGGGACGCAGCACCGTCTCATCACCCGAAGGGCCGGGATCGCGCCAGGCGAGCGTGTCGCCGTCGAGCCAGGGCTCCTGCGCGTAAGCGCCGAGATCGTCGCCGAACATGGTCTTGATGTCGCGGTGGAGCAGCCCGGCGCCGAGCAGTTCGCGCACGACGAAGCCGAGGCCGCCCGCGTTCTGGAACTGGTTCACGTCGTCCGGCCCGTTGGGATAAACCCGCGCCAGCATCGGTACCGCGCTGCTCAGTTCCGAAAGATCGTTCCAATCGATCTGGATTCCGGCCGCGCGGGCGAAGGCGGGCACGTGGATGGCATGGTTGGTCGAGCCGCCGGTGGCGAGGAGCCCGACCGCCGCGTTGACGATCGACTTTTCGTCCACGCATTCGGCCAGAGGGCGATAGTCGTTGCCGTTGCGCGTGACTTCAGCCAGCCGGTGCACCGAGGCGCGATTGAGCGCCTGGCGCAGCGGCGTGCCCGGGTTGATATAGGCCGCGCCGGGCAGCTGCAGCCCCATCATCTCGAGCATCATCAGGTTAGAGTTGGCCGTACCGTAAAACGTGCAAACGCCCGGGGAATGATAGCTCTTGGCCTCGCTCTCCAGCAGTTCGGCGCGGGTGGCCTTGCCTTCGGCATAGAGCTGGCGGACCGCCTGCTTCTCCCGGTTGGAGATCCCAGTGGGCATGGCGCCGGCCGAAATGAACAGCGCCGGCAGGTGGCCGAAGCGCAAGCTGCCCATCAGCAGCCCGGGCACGATCTTGTCGCACATGCCGAGGATGGCGACGCTGTCGTACATCGCATGGCTGAGGCTGACCGCGGTCGCGAGCGCTATGACATCGCGGCTGAACAGCGACAGCTCCATGCCGTCGGTACCCTGGGTCACCCCGTCGCACATCGCCGGTGTGGAGCCGGCCACCTGGACGGTGGCGCCGACTTCGCGCGCCCAGATCTTCATTTGCGGCGGATAGGCACCGTAAGGCTGATGCGAGGAGATCGTGTCGTTGTAGGCGCTGACCACGCCAATGTTCGGCCCGGCCTGGCTGAGGATCGAGGCCTTGTCTTCGCCCATCGCCGCGAACCCGTGAGCCAGGTTCGAGCAGGGAAGGGCGACGTTGCGGTCGGCGTGCCGGTCACCTTCGATCCGCATCAGATCGAGATAGCGACGGCGGCCGTCGCGCGACCTCTCGATGATCCGGTCGGTAACGCGCTCGATGGTCGGGTGGAGGCTACTCATGCCAGCTTACTCCATCGCGTTCGGCCAAGGCGATCGCCGCGCTCGGGCCCCAGCTCCCGGCGTTGTAGGTCCGGGGCGTGAGCCCTTCCTTAGCCCATTGCTCGCGGATCGCATCGACCCAGTTCCACTGCGCTTCCACCTCGTCGCGGCGGACGAACAGCGTCTGATCGCCCTCCAGCAGGTCGAGCAGCAAGCGCTCGTAGGCGATGCGGCGCTCGACGCCGGAGAACGCGTCCGGCATCGCGATGTCGAGCGGAACTTCGCGCAGCGCCAGCCCGTCGCGGTCGAGCCCCGGTACTTTGGCCATCAGCGACAAGGTGATGTTCTCTTCCGGCTGGATGCCGATCAGCAGCTTGTTGGGCTTGGTCCGCGCCTGCTTGAAGATCGAGTGCGGAATGGCGCGGAACTGGACGACGATCTCGGTCACCCGCTCGTGCAGGCGCTTTCCGGTGCGCAGGTAGAACGGAACGCCGGCCCAGCGCCAGTTGTCGACGTGGGCCTTCAGCGCCACGAACGTTTCCGTATCGCTGTCGCGGCCGAGTTCCTCGTCATAGCCGGGCACGATCTTCCCCTGCACCGCGCCGCCGCGGTACTGGCCGGTGACGCTCTCGCCCGGGGCGATTGGCCGCAGCGCGCGCAGCACTTTGACCTTCTCGTCGCGAACCGCCGCATCGTCAAAGCTAGATGGCGGCTCCATCGCCACCAGCGAGAGCAACTGCAGCATGTGGTTCTGCACCATGTCGCGCAGCGCCCCAGTGCCGTCATAGAAATCGGCGCGCTGCTCGAGCCCGACCGTCTCCGCCACCGTGATCTGGACATGCGCGATGTGCTCGGCATTCCACAGCGGCTCGAACATGATATTGGCGAACCGCAGCGCCAGCAGGTTCTGCACCGTCTCCTTGCCGAGATAGTGGTCGATCCGGAACGTCCGCTCTTCGGGAAAAGCAAGGGCGACGGCGTCGTTGATTTCGCGGCTCGAGGCGAGGTCGAGCCCGAGCGGCTTTTCCAGTCCGATGCGGGCATAGTCACCGGCGAGACCGGCGCCTTCGAGGCCGCGAATGGTGGGCTCGAACAGATTGGGCGCGGTGGAGAGGAAAATCGCGACCCGCTCGCAGCGCTTACCGAGCCGCTCGGCCAGCTCCGCGAAACCTTCGGGCGCGGTCACGTCCAAGGGCTGATAATGCAGCCGGTTGAGGAAATCGGCCATGCTGCCGCGGCGGTGCGCGGGCAGGAACTTCTCGATAGCCTCGCGCGCGAAGTGGCGGAATTCGGTGTCGCTCAGCACCGAGCGGGCGGTGCCGTAGATCTGCACCTTCTCGCCGAGCAGCCCGTCTGCGTGAAGCGCGCAGAGCGAAGGAATGAGCATGCGCTGGGAGAGGTCCCCCGTGGCGCCGAACAGCAGCAGAGTGTCGGCCGTGGTGTTCATTCGCTCGCTGCCTCCCCGATCAGCCTGTGCATGTCGCAGTGCGAGTGCGGGTGCTTCATGTCAAAGGTCACGGCGTTTTGGTAGCGCTAACTTTGCTAGTGCCGAACTGCGCTTCGCCGAATACGGTCATGAAGCTGACGTCGGCGGCATCGCGCCCGACGCCGATTTTCACGGTGTCGGCCGGCTCGGCCATGCCGGTGGCGTCGACCAGGTGCCAGGCGCCGCCTCCCGCCACGCTGGGGTCGGCGAGGAAGACTTCGGCGGCGGCATGGAAGTCCGGCGGCTCGACGCCCGGCGCGTAGCAACTGACGTAGCGCGCGGGGATGGTGCTGGCGCGGGCCAGCATGACGAGGACGTGGGCATAGTCGCGGCAGACCCCGCGCCGCTCGATGAAGCTGTCGAGCGCGGTGGTCGTCGCGGTGCTGACCGCGGCGTAGGTGAAGTTGGCCGCAATCCAGTCGCGGATCGCGGCGATGCGGGCACCGCCCCGCGTGTCGCCGAACTCGGCGCCGACGAAGGACTGGAAGCGGTCGGCCGGGCAGTAACGCGAATCGAACAAGTATTGCACCGCTTCGGCGGGCAGCTTGTGCGGGCTCAGCGCATCGAGCGAGGCGAGGTCAGCGGTAATGCGCGAGACTTCGACCCGGGCCGAGTAGCGGACTTCGAACTGGCCCTGCGATCGCACCCAGATCCGCTCGCCGATCCCGTCCTGCGCCGGGATCGAGGCGACATGCTCGGCGTCGCTGAGTTGGCGGTCGACCAAGACGATCCGCTGCTCGGGGATTGCCGCGGCTTCGAACTGCAGCAGCACGTCGCAGGCACGCTCGAGGAAGAACGAAAAGCTGGCCGAGATGTCGATCCCCATATGTGCCGAACGCGCGGCGGCGGGGGTTGTTTCGGCGGTTCGGTGCCGGCTCACTCGCCGGCGAGATGCAGGACCACGGAGCGGCGGTGCGGGGCGCGGCGATACTCGGCGAGGAACAGGCCCTGCCAGGTGCCGAGCATGATCCGCCCCTCGGCCACCGGGACCGAAACGCTGTTGCCGGTCAGGACGCTCTTGAGGTGCGCCGGCATGTCGTCGGGACCCTCGTCCGAATGCTCGTAAGAGTCGCCTTCGGGCGCGATGCGGCCGAGCCAGCGCTGCACGTCGCGCCACACCGCGGGGGAGGCGTTCTCGGTGATCAGCAGCCCGGCGCTGGTGTGACGGCAGAACAGCGTCAGCAGGCCGAGTTCGATGCCCGTGCCGCGGACCCAAGTGGTCACCTCGTCGGTGATCTCGTGGAGCGCCGCGCCGCGGGTGGAGACGGTGAGGGTATCGAGCGCTTGTCGCATCGTCCCTATATAGCCGCCGATGAGCGACCAGGGCGAGTTGTTTGGCCTCGGGCCGCCGGTGGTATCCGGCCTCGCGGTGGTGCGCGGCGCCGTCACGCCCGCCGAAGAGCTGGCGCTTGCGCGGCGCATCGACGCTGCGCCTCTCGAGCCGTTCAAGTTCGGCCAATGGCGCGGCAAGCGGCTGACCGCGCACTATGGCCGCGCTTACGACTTCGCGCGCGGCCGGCTCGATGAAGCCGCGCCGATGCCGGATTGGCTGCGCGATCTGCGGGCGAAGCTGGCCCCGCTGGGAAGCCTCGATCCGGCCGAGCTCGAGACCGCGTTGTTGATCCGCTACGATCCGGGCGCGGGGATCGGCTGGCACCGCGACCGGCCGCAGTACGAGGATGTGATCGGCCTCTCGCTCGGCGCCGATTGCACGATGCGCTTGCGCCGGCGGACCCAAGCCAGCTTCGAACGCCGCCATGTCGAGCTGCCCGCCCGCGCGCTCTACCGCCTGTCTGGAGAGGTGCGCTGGGACTGGGAGCATTCGATCGCGCCGATGGCTGAAACGCGCCGATCGATCACGTTCAGAACGCTGCGGACAGGCCGGGCCAGCGACTAATCGATGTCAGTCCCGGAACAAGCTGCGCTTTCGTCCGCTTGGAAGCCAACGATCATTTCGCAAGGATTACCATGGCTTCCCATCCACTTGCGCGCGAGCACCGCTCGCAATTCCTTAATGACGCTTTCCAGCGACGTCTCGCGCACTGGAACCGAGAACGGCTTGAGCCGCAATTTCCCAGCGACGATTGGCAGGCGCGCCTGACCGCCGACATGACGATGCAGCGGCTCGAAGGCGGCTTCGTCGAAGAGCTGCGGCAGGACATCATCGATGAGGCGGCGCAGGCGCCGACCGACCCCGACGGCTTCATCGAATGGTTCGAAGCGCTGAAGGAGAACGGCCCAGGCCAGGGCGACCCGCTGTTCCCGTGGCTCGCCGAGGAAGCCTCGCGCGACGAGGTCCGCTGGTTCGCCGAGCAGGAAGCGGCCGGCGAAGCGGGCTTCGACGATCTCGTGGCGATGACTCAGGTCAAGCTGCCGACGCGGCCGAAGCTGGAGCTGGCGCGCAATTACTGGGACGAGATGGGCCGCGGCCAGGAGAAGGGCATGCACGGCCCGATGCTCGCCAGCTTAGTTGACACGCTGGAGCTTGAACCCACGATCGAGAACACCGTCTGGGAAAGCCTCGCGCTCGCCAACGCGATGACCGCCATGGCCGCCACTCGCCGCTATGCCTGGCACAGCGTCGGGGCGCTCGGTGCCATCGAACTCACGGCCCCAGGCCGCAGCGCCTGCACCGCGGAAGCGCTGAAGCGCATTGGCCTGAGCGGCAAGGAGCGGCGCTATTTCACGCTCCACGCCGTGCTCGACGTCAAGCATTCGGAAGACTGGAACCGCGAAGCGATACGCCCTGCGGTCGAGGAAGATTCCCGGCGTGCGACGGCGATGGCAGAAGGCGCGCTGATCCGCCTGAAGTGCGGCGAGCGCTGCTTCGAACGCTATCGGAGGCACTTCGGACTCGCGTAACGGCCGCGATGAAGGCACAACCCCCCTCCTGAACCCGGCCGACCGGAGGAGGGGGAGTGTGCAGTTGACTGGATTGATCCGCGCGGGATTGGTAGCGCTAACAATTGCAGTAGTGGCGCCGGTGGCGGCGCAGCAGACTTCTCCTGCGCGAGTTGCCGAAACGTCGGTCGATATCGATGCGCTGCTCGGGCGGATGTCCACGGCCGAGAAGGTCGGCCAGCTCGTGCAGCGGATGGGCGGGCGTCAGCGCGCGCTGAACTCCCGGCTGGGGCCGGAAGAGTTCGACAAAGTTCGGCGCGGCGAAGTCGGGTCCTACCTCCATGTCGCCGGCGCCGAGCCGCTGCGCGAGTTGCAGCGCGTGGCGGTCGAGGAAAGCCGGCTTGGCATTCCGCTGCTCTTCGCGATGGACGTGGTGCATGGTTATCGCACGATCTTTCCGGTGCCTCTGGCGATGGCTGCTACCTGGGATCCCGCGGACATCGAGAGCCATGCCCGGATCGCCGCGCGGGAGGCGAGCGCGGCCGGACTCCACTGGACTTTCGCGCCGATGGTCGATGTCGCGCGCGATCCGCGCTGGGGCCGGGTGGTCGAAGGATCGGGCGAAGACGCTTTCCTCGGCGCGGCGATGGCGGCGGCACAAGTGCGTGGATTCCAAGGAGAAAATCTTGCCGCGGCCGACACGGTGATGGCTGGGACCAAGCATTTCGGCGCCTATGGTGCTGCCGAAGGCGGGCGCGATTATGCGGGGGCGGACATCTCCGAACGGACGCTGCGCGAGGTCTATCTCCCGCCGTTCGAAGCGGCTGCCGCGGCCGGGACGGCCAGCTATATGACCGCCTTCAACGCCCTCGACGGCGTCCCGACAACTGCGAATGAAGCGCTTCTTCGGGGGCTGTTACGCAGTGAATGGCGTTATGATGGCGTTCTGGTGTCCGATTGGCGCTCGATCGACGAGCTCATGGCCCACGGGGTGGCGGGAGACCGCGCGGAAGCCGCCCGGCTGGCGCTCGCTGCCAGCGTCGACATGGACATGGTCAGCGACGTTTATGCCGACGAACTGGTCGCGCTCGCCGAAGCGGACCCGCAGGTGATGGCGCAGCTCGACGAGGCGGTGCGGCGCATCCTGGGGGTGAAGCGCGACCTCGGCCTGTTTGCCGATCCCTACCAGTATCACGACGCGGCGCGCGAGGCGGCGGTGATGCTCACGCCCCAGCACCGCGCCGAAGCCCGGCGGATTGCCGAGCGATCGATCGTCCTGCTCAAGAACGAGGGAGATGTCCTCCCGCTGGCGAAGGACGCCGGCCGGATCGCGCTGATCGGCGCTCTCGCCGACAACGCCTTTACCCAGCTCGGCTCGTGGCGGGCACGCGGCCAGGAAGAGGACGTGGTCTCGGTGCGGTCTGCGCTGGAAGCGGCGCACCCCCGGGTCAGCTATGTCGCCGATGGTGTGGACGCGGCCGTTGCGGCAGCGCGGGAGGCGGACGTGGTCCTCCTGGCGCTGGGGGAGGACTTCGACCGCACCGGCGAAGCGCGCAGCTTCGCCAAGCTCGGCTTGCCCGATGAGCAGAAGCACCTGCTCGCCGCCGTGGCCGCGACCGGCAAGCCTATCGTGGTGCTGCTGATGGGAGGCCGCCCGCTTCCGGTGCCCGAAGTCGCGGAGCAGGCGGACGCGGTGCTGGCGACGTGGTTCCTCGGGGTCGAGGCAGGGCCGGCAATCGTCCGCACGCTGTTCGGCGACAACAACCCGGCCGGCCGCCTGCCAGTTACCTTCCCGCGGGCCACCGGGCAGGTGCCGTTCGCTTACGACCAGCTTCCGAGCGGCCGCCCCGCCAGCGAGGACCTGGAGACCGACACGGTCCGCTATCGCGACCTCCCGATCACCCCGCTCTACGCCTTCGGCCACGGCCTCAGCTACACGCGCTTCGCTTATGGCCCGCTGACGCTCGATCGCGCCGCGATCCCGGCCGATGGCGGGGAGGTGACCATGACCGTCCCGGTCACCAACACCGGCCGCCGCGCCGGCGAGGAGGTGGTCCAGCTCTACATGCGCGATCCGCTCGCCTCCGTGTCGCGCCCGGTTCAGCAGCTGCGCGGCTTCCGCCGCGTGGCGCTCGCACCAGGAGAGACCCGGCTCGTCAGCTTCACCTTGAGCGCCGAGCATGTCGCCCTGTGGGGCCAGCGCGGCGGCTGGCAGATCGAGCCCGGCAAGATCGAGCTGATGGTCGGCGGCGCTTCGGACGCGATCAAGGTGCGCGGCGAGCTGTCGATCGAAGGCAGCGCCACCGGCTCCCGCTCGCCGGCCTCGATCCCGGTTCCAAGCGACGACCGGCCCGCAATCGCCCCGATGTAACGC
>CAYTPY010000041.1:0-11757 GCA_964439725.1 uncultured Erythrobacter sp.
TCGACTGCACCGGCAACACCGAAGTGATGCGCACCGCGCTCGAAGCCTGCCACCGTGGTTGGGGCACGTCGATCATCATCGGCGTGGCCGAAGCAGGCAAGGAAATCGCCACCCGTCCGTTCCAGCTGGTGACCGGCCGCAACTGGCGCGGCACCGCGTTCGGCGGCGCCAAAGGCCGCACCGACGTTCCGAAGATCGTCGACTGGTACATGGAGGGCAAGATCGCCATCGACCCGATGATCACGCACGTCCTCAGCCTCGAAGAGATCAACAAGGGCTTCGACCTGATGCACGCAGGCGAGAGCATCCGCAGCGTCGTGGTCTATTGAGCAGGCCATGACAGGTAAGTCAGGGCGGCCGCCGGCTGCCCTGACTACCCGCTACAAAAGCCGTCCGCGCCCCTTTCATAAGGGTGAAAAATTCGGCTATATGATGAAACAACCCCGGCTTGCCGGTCAGATTCGCTAGGGAGAGCGCCCATGTTCAATCACGTATTCCTCGGCACCGATGATATCGAGAAAAGCCGCAAGTTCTACGACGCGACGATGGGCGTGCTCGGCTACGAGGGGCACCCGCTTCCGCACGGCACCGTCTATCCCAGCGCGACCGGGTCTTTCATCATTGCCAAGCCGGCCAATGGCGAAGCGATGTGCGTGTCCAACGGCCACACGCTTGGCTTCACCGCCAAGAACTATGACGAGGTCGATGCCTGGCACAAGGCGGGCCTCGAAGCGGGCGGAACCGACGAAGGCGCCCCGGGCTTCCGCGAGAAATCGCCGGGCAACATGTACGGCGCCTATTTGCGCGATCCCGACGGCAACAAGATCTGCGTCTTCGCGCCGAACGTCGGCGAAAGGTAAGGCCGCCCAGTCGTGAGCATCGAGACGGTCAGCGAGAACAAGAGCTTCGGCGGCGTCCAGGGCGTCTACAAGCACCGGTCGAGCGTCACCGGGACGGACATGACCTTCGCGGTCTACGTGCCGGAACACGCGCCGGGCGCCAAGCTGCCGGTGTTGTGGTATCTGTCGGGCCTGACCTGCACCCACGCGAACGTCATGGAGAAGGGCGAGTACCGCCGCGCCTGCGCCGAACGCCGCGTGATCTTCGTCGCGCCCGACACCAGCCCGCGCGGCGACGACGTGCCGGACGATGAAGGCTATGATTTCGGCAAAGGCGCGGGCTTCTACGTCGACGCGACGCAGGAGCCGTGGGCGAAGCACTTCCGCATGCGCTCCTACATCGAGCAGGAACTGCCCGAGCTGATCGCCGCCGAGTTTCCGGCAGACATGGCGCGCCAGGGCATCACCGGCCACTCGATGGGCGGCCACGGCGCGCTGACCATCGCCTTGCGCAACCCGGGCCGCTTCAAGTCGACCAGTGCCTTTGCGCCGATCGTCAGCCCGCTCAACTGCCCTTGGGGCGACAAGGCGCTCGGCGGCTACATCGGCGCCGACCGTAGCGCATGGCGCGAATACGACGCCTGCGCGCTGATCGAAGACGGCGCCCGCCTGCCCGACCTGCTGGTCGATCAGGGCACGGCCGACAACTTCCTGGACGAGCAATTGAAGACTCATTTGCTGGACGAGGCATGCCGCCAGGCCGATATGCCCGCCACGATCCGGATGCAGGAGGGTTACGACCACTCCTACTTCTTCATCTCGACCTTCATGGCCGAACACATCGCCTGGCACGCGGAAAGGCTCTAGTCGTGAGTATCAAGGAACAGAGGATCGCGGAGATCCTCGTCGATCATCAGGGGCGCGAAGGCTCGCTGCTGCCTATTCTCCACGACGTGCAGCACGAATTCGGTTGCGTCGATGCCGAGAGCGAGAAGCTGATCGCGCAGGGCCTCAATCTCAGCCGTGCCGACGTGCACGGCGTAGTCAGCTTCTACCACGACTTCCGAGCGAACCCGGACCCGCGGCCCGAAGTGCAAGTCTGCCGCGCCGAAGCCTGCAAGGCGCGCGGAATCGAAGCGATCATCGCCGACGCTGAAAAGGCCGCCGGCGAGCGGGTCCGCGTCTCCACCGTCTATTGCCTGGGCCTGTGCACCGCTGGCCCCGCCGCTCGCGTCGGCGACAGGCTCCATGCCCGGCTCGATTCCAAGGGGCTGGTCCAAGTGATCGAGAACGCCCGATGATTGTCCGTATTTCCGACGATGCGCTGGCCCGTGCCCTCGGCGCCGACGCGCTGGCGCAGGCTTTCGCGCAGAAGGGCCACGAAGTGCAGCGCACCTCGAGCTGGGGCATGCAGTGGCTCGAGCCGCTCGTCGAAATCGACGGTCACGGGTTCGGCCCCGCCACGCTCGACGATGTCGATGCCATCCTCGACGGCTCGTCGGACAAGGCGATCGGCGTGATCGTCGATCACCCGTTCATTGCCCGCCAGCAGCGCCTGACGTTTGTCCGCGCCGGCCGCACTCGGCCGCTGAGCCTCGAAGACTACGAAGCGACCGGTGGCTGGATCGGCCTGCGCCGTGCCCGCCAGATCGGCGCCGAGCAGATTGTCGAGGAAGTGACGGCGTCGGGCCTGCGCGGCCGCGGCGGCGCCGGCTTCCCGGCCGGCATCAAGTGGAAGACCGTCGCCAACACTCCGGGCGAGCAAAAGTACATCGTCTGCAACGCCGACGAAGGGGACAGCGGCACCTTTGCCGACCGCATGGTCATGGAAGGCGATCCCTTTGCCCTCATCGAAGGCATGGCAATCGCCGGCGAAGCCGTTGGGGCGACCAAGGGCTACATCTACGTCCGCAGTGAATACCCCGATGCGATTCAAAAGGTGAACAAGGCGATCGCGCTTTGCGCTTCGATCATTGCCCCGTTCGACTGCGAAGTCCGCGTCGGCGCCGGGGCCTACGTCTGCGGCGAGGAAACCTCGCTGCTCAACAGCCTTGAGGGCAAGCGCGGCGAAGTCCGCGCCAAGCCGCCGCTGCCGGCGATCCAGGGCCTGTTCGGCCGCCCGACAGTGGTCAACAACGTGCTCACCCTCGCCGCCGTCCCGCACATCCTCGCGGAAGGCGGCTCAGCGCAGTACGGCTCGCTCGGCATCGAGCGCTCGAAGGGCACAATGCCGATTCAGCTTGCCGGCAACATCAAGCACGGCGGCCTGTTCGAAGTGGCGTTCGGCATCACGCTACGCGAGCTGATCTACGACATCGGTGGCGGCACCGAGTCCGGCCGGCCGGTCAAAGCGGTGCAGGTCGGTGGCCCACTCGGCGCCTACATCCATCCCGACCAGTTCGACATCAAGTTCGACTACGAAGCCTACACCGCGGCCGACGCGCTGATCGGCCACGGCGGCATCACGGTGTTCGACGACACCGTCGACATGGGCGCGATGGCGCGCTTCGCCATGGAGTTCTGCGCCGCCGAAAGCTGCGGCAAGTGCACTCCGTGCCGCATCGGCGCGGTGCGCGGCGTCGAAGTGATCGACCGCATCCGCGCCGGCGGGCGTCCGGCCGACTCGGTCGAGCTTCAGCCGGTCATGCACAATGCGCCCACAACCGGCCGCCTGCCGGAGCAGGAGATCGGTCTCCTCACCGACCTGTGCGAAACGATGAAGTTCGGCTCGCTCTGCGCCCTCGGCGGCTTCACCCCCTACCCGGTGATGAGCGCGCTGAAGAACTGGCCCGAAGACTTCATGCCTGGCCAGGAGGGCGCGGTCGAAAAGGTCCTCGACCGGAACGGCGCCTAGGAGAGATGGCGTGATCCTCGGCGTAGTCCTGGCAGGCGGGCAGTCGAGCCGCTTCGGCAGCGACAAGGCGCTGGCCGAGCTCGGCGGACGTACGCTGCTGGCGCGCGCCTTCGACACGCTTTCCGGCCATTGCGAGCTGGTCGTCGTGGCCGGGCGCGAGCGCGGCCCCGGCCACCGCTGCATTCCGGACTGGCCGAACGCGGGCATGGGCCCGCTCGGCGGGATTGCCGCCGGTTTGCGCCTGGCCCGCGATGAAGGTTACGACAGCGTGCTTACCTGCGGCGTGGACTCGGTGGGCTTGCCGGAGAACCTGCTGGAGCTGCTCTCCCCGGCCCCGGCTTACCTCGAAAGCCAACCGGTGGTCGGCCACTGGTCGCCGGGAACCCTTGACCCGCTCGAAGCGCTGCTGTTGTCGGAAGACAAGCACTCGATGCTTGCGTTTGCGAGCGCGGTCCGGGCCAAACCCGTGAAAACCGGCACCAAACCTGCTAATATCAATACACCGGCGGATCTCGCCGCGATGGAGCAAGACGATGGGATATGAACGCCAGGCAGACTTCGGCACGCCCGAAGTGAAGTCGGACGAGATGGTGAGCCTCACCATCGACGGGCGTGAGGTCACCGTGCCCGCGGGCACCAGCGTGATGCGGGCCGCCGCGGAAATCGGCGGAGACATCCCGAAGCTCTGCGCGACTGACAACATGCAGGCGTTCGGCTCGTGCCGGATGTGCCTGGTCGAGATCGAGGGCGCGCGCGGCACTCCGGCGAGCTGCACCACGCCGGTCATGCCCGGCATGAAGGTCCAGACCCAGACCCCGCGCCTCGAGAAGCTGCGCCGCGGGGTGATGGAGCTCTACATCTCCGACCACCCGCTCGACTGCCTGACCTGCTCGGCCAACAACGACTGCGAGCTGCAGGAACAGGCCGCCAACGTCGGCCTGCGCGACGTTCGCTATGGTTATGAAGGCGAGAACCACCTCGGCCTCACCACCGACGTCTCGAACCCTTACTTCGACTTCGACCCCAGCAAGTGCATCGTCTGCTCGCGCTGCGTGCGCGCCTGCGACGAAGTCCAGGGCACCTTCGCGCTTGCCATCGACGGCCGCGGCTTCGCCTCGATGGTCAGCGCCGGCCAGGCCGACGACAACTTCCTCTCCAGCGAATGCGTGAGCTGCGGCGCCTGCGTCCAGGCCTGCCCGACCGCGACATTGCAGGAAAAGAGCGTCCGCGCGATCGGCCTGCCCGAACGGTCGGTCGTCACCACCTGCGCTTATTGCGGCGTCGGCTGCACCTTCCGCGCCGAAATGCGCGGCGAGCAGCTGGTGCGCATGGTGCCGTGGAAGGACGGCAAGGCCAACCGCGGCCACTCCTGCGTCAAGGGCCGCTTCGCTTACGGCTATGCTAACCACCAGGACCGCATCCTCAACCCGATGATCCGCGAGTCGATCGACCAGCCCTGGCGCGAGGTCAGCTGGGAAGAAGCGCTCAGCTACACCGCCAACAAGCTGAACGAGATCAAGGCCAAGCACGGCGCCCGCGCGCTCGGCGGCATCACCTCGAGCCGCTGCACCAACGAAGAGACCTTCCTCGTCCAGAAGCTGGTCCGCGCCGGCTTCGGCTCGAACAACGTCGATACTTGCGCCCGCGTCTGCCACTCGCCGACCGGTTACGGCCTGAAGACCACGTTCGGCACCAGCGCCGGGACGCAGGATTTCGATTCGGTCATGGAAGCCGACGTGATCATGGTCATCGGCGCCAACCCGACCGACGCACACCCGGTGTTCGGCAGCCGTATGAAGCGCCGCCTGCGCCAGGGCGCGAAGCTGATCGTGATCGATCCGCGCCGGATCGACCTTGTCCGCTCGCCCCACATCCAAGCCGAGCATCACCTGCCGGTCCAGCCGGGCACCAACGTCGCCGTGCTCACCAGCCTTGCGCACGTGATCGTCACCGAAGGCCTCGCCAACGAAGAGTTCATTCGCGAACGCTGCGACTGGGACGAATACCAGGACTGGGCGCGCTTCGTCTCCGACGAGAAGCACAGCCCGGAGTTCCTCGAGGCCGTGACCCGCGTCCCGGCGCAGACGGTGCGTGAAGCCGCGCGGCTCTATGCCACCGGCGGCAACGGCGCGATCTACTACGGTCTCGGCGTGACCGAGCACAGCCAAGGCTCGTCGGCCGTGATCGCGATCGCCAACCTGGCGATGGCGACCGGCAACATCGGTCGTCCGGGCGTCGGCGTGAACCCGCTGCGCGGACAGAACAACGTCCAGGGTTCGTGCGACATGGGCTCCTTCCCGCACGAACTCCCGGGTTATCGCCACATCCATGATGACGAGACCCGCTCCTTGTTCGAACAGGACTGGAGCGTGACGCTCGACCGCGAGCCGGGCCTGCGGATCAACAACATGTTCGATGCAGCCGTCGATGGCTCGTTCCGCGCGCTCTACGTGCAGGGCGAGGACATCATGCAGTCCGATCCGAACACCCAGCACGTCGCGGCGGGCCTCTCGGCCATGGAGCTGGTCATCGTTCACGACCTGTTCCTCAATGAGACCGCGAACTATGCGCACGTGTTCCTGCCGGGTTCGACCTTCCTTGAGAAGGACGGCACCTTCACCAACGCGGAGCGCCGCATCCAGCCGGTCCGCCAGGTCATGGAGCCGGCCAACGGCTACGCCGACTGGGAAGTCACCCAGCTCCTCGCCAACGCCCTTGGCTTGGGCTGGAACTACACTCACCCGAGCCAGATCATCGACGAGATCGCGCGCCTGACGCCGAGCTTCGCCGGTCTAAACTGGGAGCGGCTTAACGAGATCGGCTCGGTGCAGTGGCCGGTGAACGAGGAGAACCCGGAAGGTTCGCCCGTCATGCACGTCGAAGGCTTCGCTAGCGGCAAGGGCAAGTTCGTGGTCACCGAGTACATCCCGACCGACGAAAAAACCGGCCCGCGCTTCCCGCTGCTGCTCACCACCGGCCGCATTCTCAGCCAGTACAACGTCGGCGCCCAGACACGCCGCACGGACAACGTCGTCTGGCATGATCAGGATCTGCTCGAAATGCATCCTTCGGACGCCGAGAACCGCGGGCTCAAGACCGGCGACTTCGCCAAGCTCGCCAGCCGGACCGGCGAGACGACGCTGCGCGTGCTCGTCACCGATCGTGTGGCTCCGGGCGTCGTCTACACCACCTTCCACCACCCCGGTACGCAGGCGAACGTCGTCACGACCGACTTCTCGGACTGGGCGACCAACTGCCCCGAGTACAAGGTGACGGCGGTCCAGATTACCCCGTCGAACGGTCCGACCGAATGGCAGCGTGACTACGCCGAGTTTACCGAGCGCTCGCGTCGCATCGCCGGAACCGAGATGGAGCCTGCGGAATGAGCTCGACGATCGAAACGCTGCGGCGAATGGCCAACGACATCGCCCGAAACCTCGCCTCCATGGGCGAGCGCGAGGCGGTGCTCGCGACCGCGGATCACATCGACAAGTTCTGGGATCCGCGGATGAAGCAGGCGATCTTCGCCGACGGCCGCACCGGCCTTTCGGAGATCGCCCGCGGCGCCATCGACCATCTTGCCAGCGGCGCCCATCCAGAGCCGCAAACCCGCGCGACCGAGTTCAACGCGGTGAACGAATCCGGCCACTCCGACGCGGGATGAGGCTCCTTCTCCCTCGGTGAAGGGGCGGAAGCGACACGGTCATGACCAAGGCCACTGAAATTCATCCCGACGGCACGCGTCGCGAACTCACGCGCGAATGGGTGCCGGAGGCGCCCGTCGCGCTCGAGTTCAACGGGCTGTCCTATGCCGTGATGATGGCGACGCCGGCGGACCTCGAGGACTTTGCCTGCGGCTTCGCGCTGACCGAAGGCCTGGCGCAGGTTCCCTCCGACGTCACCGACATTGCCGTCGCCGAAGTCGAGCAGGGCTGGGTTGTCCGGGCGGCCCTGTCGGGTCTCGGCATCGAGCAACTGACCGACCGCGTCCGCGCGAGGGTCGCGGAAAGCTCGTGCGGCCTGTGCGGCATCGAGAACCTTGAAGCCGTCGCCCGACCGCTGCCGCCGGTCGCGGAGCACGCGCCGCTCTCCGAGGCGGCCATCTTTGCCGCGCAGGAGTCGCTTCACGGACAGCAGCCGCTGGGGGACCGCACCGGTGCCGCGCACGCGGCTGCCTTCTGCAGCGAAGCCGGCGTCGCCCTCCATGTGCGAGAGGACGTCGGCCGCCATAACGCGCTCGACAAGCTCATCGGCGCGCTCGCCGCTGCAGGACAGGATCCCGCCCAAGGGTTTATCCTGTCAACCGCCCGCTGCTCGTACGAGATCGTCGAGAAGGCCGTTCGCGCAGGTGCCACCCGGCTCGTCACCGTCTCGCTTCCGACGAGCCTCGCCGTCCAGCGCGCCCGCGCCGCAGGCCTCACCCTCTGGTGCCTCGCCCGCGACGACAGCGCGCTTCTGGTCCACGACGCCGGAACGCCCGGGAACTGAGCCTTCTGTGAGGCGCTGACTCGGGCAAGTCGCGACTCCTTGCGCGGAGAAGGTCATGCCGGTTCAGGACAAACTCTTCGCCATCGAGGAAGGCTTCTGGCTCGCGGGGGCCGACCACTTTGCCGCGCATCTCGACAGCCGCTGCCTGCTCGCCTTTCCTCAAGCAGGCGAAATGCACGGCATCCATTCGGCCGAGGATGTCGCCGCGACGGCCACTCCCACCAACCGGTGGCGGGATCTGACGATGTCCAACCGCCAGGCCCTCGAACCGGCCGACGGGGTGGCTATCATCAGCTACCACGCCGAGGTGACTCGCGCCGATGGCGAGCCTTACGCGGCCCTCGTCAGCTCCGCCTACGTTCGCCGTCCAGAAGGCTGGAAGCTGGCCTTCCACCAGCACTCGCCTGTCTGAAGTCGGCTAGCGGCTCAGCAGGTAAACCGCGTACTCCGCTCGCCAGTTCGCGCCGCGGGAACTCAGTTGACGGTCGCCCGAAAAGAACCACGACCGTTCGATCCGCACACCCTTCCGGCGCAACAGTTCTTCGAAGTCGGTGATCGTCACCTGGTGGATGTTCTGCGTCTCGTACCAGCTCACCGGCAAGTGCCGCGTCACCGGCATGCGGCCGTGCCACAGCAGGTAAGCCCGCATTCGCCAGTGCGCGAAGTTCGGAAAGCTGACGAAGGCTTGGCGGCCGACCCGCAGCAGTTCGTCGAGCATCAGGTCGGGCCGCTCGGCGGTCTGCAGCGTCTGGCTGAGAATCGCGTAGCCGAACGCATCGTCCGGGTATTCGGCCAAATCGCGGTTGGCGTCGCCCTGCACGGCAGACAGCCCGCGGGCGACGCATTTCTCGACCGCTTCTGGGTCGATCTCGATACCGCGCGCGTCGACGCCCTTCTCCGCGCGCAAAGCAGCCATCAGCTCCCCGTCGCCGCAGCCAACGTCGAGCACTCGGCTCCCCGGCTCGACATGCCGGGCGATGACGGCGAGGTCCGGTCGGAGCGAGTTCCTGTCGTTCATTGGTAAGCGTCCTGGAAGTGCCGCTCCATCCCGCGCTCCGGATGCGCGAGCGGCGTCCAGCCGAGCTTCTCGTAGAGCGGGTGCGCGTCCAAGGTCATCAGCAGCCAGCGGCGCAATCCCTGCAGCTCCGGATGATCCTGCAGCCACGCAACCATCGACTGGGCCAGTCCCTTTCCGCGATGCTCTTCGAGCACGTAGACGTCGGCGAGGTAGGCAAAAGTGGCGCGGTCGGTCACGACGCGAGCCAAGCCAACCTGCTCCTCCTGCCGGCGCACCGCGACGCACAGGCTGTTCGCGATCGCCCGCTGGACCGTCTCAACTGGAATGTTCGGAGACCAATAGCTGCGCGCCAGATAAGCATGCGCCGCCGCGACATCGATCCGGGCAGGATCGCTCACCAGCTCGTAGCCTTCTGACAGCACCGTCACTCGAGGAAGCCCTTCACCACTCGGTCGAGCGCCGGCACCTCGAGAAGGAAGCTGTCGTGGCCGTAGGGTGCGCTGAGTTCGACGAAGCTGACCGGCGCCGCCACCGCGTTGAGTGCATGGACGACCGCTCGCGATTCGGCGGTCGGATAGAGCCAATCGGTATCGAAACTGACCAGGCAGAACCGGGCCGTCGTGCCCGCGAAGGCATCGGCGAGGCGCCCCCCGTGCTCCTCGGCCAGGTCGAAGTAATCCATCGCCCGGGTAATGTAGAGATAGGCGTTGGCATCGAAACGATCGGTGAAGCTGATCCCCTGATAGCGGAGATAGCTTTCGACCTGGAAATCGGCGTCGAACCCGAAGCTCTTCGCTTCGCGGTCCTGCAGCCGGCGCCCGAACTTGCCGGTCAGCCCGGCTTCCGAAAGATAGGTGATATGCGCCGCCATCCGGGCGACCGCCAGGCCCTTCTCCGGACCTTTGCCGTGGCCGTAGTAAGCGCCGCCGCGCCAGTTCGGATCGGCCATGATCGCTTGCCGCCCCACTTCGTGGAACGCGATGTTCTGCGCCGAATGGCGCGAGGTCGTGGCGATCGCCAGCACGCGGGCGGCGCGGTCGGGGAAGTTCTTGGCCAGGCTCAGCGCCAACATGCCGCCCATCGATCCGCCGACGACGGCATGCAGCTGCCCGATGCCGAGCGCGTCGAGCAGTGCGACTTGCGCGCGTACCATGTCGCGAATGGTGATCACCGGGAAGCGCATCGCATAAGGCTCGCCGTCGGCCGCGGCGCTGGCGGGGCCTGTGGATCCCATGCAGCCGCCGATCACGTTGGCGCAGATCACGTGGAACCGCGCGGTATCGATCGGCTTACCCGGCCCGACCATGCGGCTCCACCATCCGGGCTTGCCGGTGATCGGATGCGGACTGGCGACGTGCTGATCGCCGGTCAGTGCGTGGAAGATCAGGATTGCGTTGGACTTGTCGGCCGCCAGTTTGCCGTACGTTTCATAAGCGATCCGCACGTCAGCGAGCGACTGTCCGCTGTCGAGCGGCAGCGGCTGCGCCAGCACGAGACTGGGGGAATTTGACTCAAGAACACTGGCCATGGCTGCGGCCGGCTTGTGGCACGCCAAGCGCACTGTCAATTGCCCGCGCTTGCCGCTATGCGCCCGCCGGTGAACGACAGGGTACCCGCAACCAGGCCCGCCATGAAGCCGTGGATCGAAGCGATCCATGCCTATGTGCCCGGCCGCAGCAAGGCCGCGGACGGGCGCGCGCTGGTCAAGCTTTCCGCCAATGAGAACCCGCTGGGCACCAGCCCCGCGGCTCTGGCGGCGCGCGCAGAGGCGGTCGTTCCAGCCCTCTACCCCGATCCCGACAGCCATGCCTTGCGCGAAGCCCTGGCCGAGGTTCACGGCCTCGATCCGGCGCGGATCGTCTGCGGCACCGGCTCGGGCGAGCTGCTGACGCTTGCCGCCAGCGCTTTCGCCGGGCCCGGCGACGAAGTCCTCTACGTTCGCTACGGCTTCTCGCTCTATGAGATTGCCGCGCGTCGCTGCGGCGCCACACCGGTCGAGGCGCCCGATGCCGACTATGGCACCGATGTCGATGCGCTGCTGTCGCGGGTGAGCGACAAAACCAAGGTCGTGTTCCTCGCCAATCCGAACAACCCGACCGGCAGCTTTCTCCCCCGCGCGGAGCTGGCGCGGCTCCATGCCGGGCTCGCCGCCGCTGTCCTGCTGGTGCTCGACCAGGCCTACGCCGAATATGTCGCGCCCGAGGATGACGACGGCGGGTTCGCTCTTGCCGAAGCGCACGAGAACGTGCTCGTCGCCCGCACCTTCTCCAAGGCCTATGGCCTCGCCGGTGAGCGTGTCGGCTGGGCAACCGGCGCGCCGGGCCTGATCGCCGCTCTCAATCGTATCCGCGGGCCGTTCAACGTGAACAACGCAGCGCAAGCCGTGGCGACCGCTGCGGTGCGCGATCAGGACTTCGTCGCTCACGCGCGTGCGCACAACCGCACCGAACGCGCCCGCTTCGTCGAGGCGATCGAGAGCCTCGGCAACCACGGCCTGCGCGCACTGCCGAGCGAAGCGAACTTCGTGCTGGTGCTGTTCGAAGGGGCGCTGACCGCCG
>CAYTPY010000041.1:11857-17077 GCA_964439725.1 uncultured Erythrobacter sp.
CTGCCGAGCGAAGCGAACTTCGTGCTGGTGCTGTTCGAAGGGGCGCTGACCGCCGAGGCGGCACTGCGCGGTCTGGCCGATGCCGGCTACGCCGTGCGGCACCTGCCGGGCCAGGGCCTGCCGCAGGGCCTGCGCATCACGATCGGCACCCGCGCACAGATGGACGCGGTCGCGACCACGCTTCGCCGCCTAGCCGAGGCCGCGCGATGAGCTTCGAACGCGTGGCCATCGTCGGCCTGGGCCTGATCGGCGGCTCGATCGGCCTCGCCGTGCGCGAGCACCTGCCGGGCGTCACCACGCGCGGCTACGACCTCGATCCCACCGTGCGCCGCCGCGCCGCCGAACGCCGCCTGGCCGATCAGATATGCGAAACGGCTGAGGAAGCCGCGGCCAACGCCGACCTGGTGATCCTCTGCGTTCCCGTCGGCGCGATGGGCGCCGCGGCGCGGGCCGTGCTGCCGGCGCTCAAAGCCGATGCGGTGGTCAGCGACGTCGGCTCTTCCAAGCAGGCGATCGGCGAAGCGCTGAGCGCGGCGCTGCCCGACCATGCCGTCATCCCCGCCCACCCGGTTGCCGGCACCGAGGACAGCGGCCCCGACGCGGGGTTCGCCACGCTATTCCACCGCCGCTGGTGCATTGTCACCCCGCCGCCCGACGCCGCGCCCCAACAAGTCGCGGCCCTGGTCGAGTTCTGGGAGGGCCTCGGGGCGATGGTCGACACGATGGACCCGCAGCACCACGACCGCGTCCTCGCCGTCACCAGCCATATCCCGCACCTGATCGCCTACACGATCGTCGGCACCGCGTCCGACCTCGAGGAAGTGACTCGCGGCGAAGTGATCAAGTATTCGGCCGGCGGTTTCCGCGATTTCACGCGCATCGCTGCCAGCGACCCGACGATGTGGCGCGACGTGTTCCTGCACAACCGCGAGGCGGTGCTGGAAATGCTCGACCGTTTCCTCACCGATCTGGCCATGATGCGCGAAGCGATCCGCTCGAGCGACGGCGAGACGATGTTCGAGCTGTTCAGCCGCACCCGCGAGGTCCGCCGCTCGATCGTCGAGATGGGCCAGGACGATGCGCGGCCCGACTTCGGCCGCAAGCATAACGGCGACAGCTAACCCTCGTTCAGGACATTGATCGCGGCGTGAACCCGCGCTTCGATCTCCTCGCGCGGCAGGCCCGGCTCGATCGGCTCGCCGAAGTGCAGCGTGATCGTGCCCGGCCGCTTCCACAGCCGGTGGTAGAACGGGCCGCTGTTCACAGCGACTGGCACCACCGGCAGGCCCACTACCTTGTAGAGCCCGGCAAAACCTGCCTGTAGCGGCGGCCGGGTTCCGTGCGGTACGCGGGTCCCTTCCGGAAAGATCACCAGCGGGCGTCCAGTGTCGGCGTAGCGTCGCGCTTCGCCGAGCATTTCGCGCAGCGCCCTTGCGCCCTGGTCGCGCCGCACCTTGACCGCACCATAGGCCTTGGCGGCGCGTCCCCATCCCGGAATGGCGAACAGCTCTTCCTTGGCGAAGGGGACCGGATGGTCGAAGGCATTAGGCAAGTCGATCGCCTCGAAGAAGCTCTCGTGCTTGATCGCGTAGAGCGCTCGCCCCTCCGGTCGGGTTCCCGTCTCGCGCACATCGATCCCGGCCGCCGCGCGCAGGCACCTGCGGTGGAAGCGCGACCACGCATCGGGAACCGTCCGGATACGCGATGGAGAAATCGCGGCAACCGCCACAGCCGACAGCACGAAGAACACGCTGCCGACGTAGAACGCCGCGTAGAACAACAGGCTGCGGACCACGTGCATCGGCTCAGCCCGGCAGCCCGACTGCGAGCCAGGTGGCAATCAGCTTGTGGTATTCGAGGAACAGGATCCACAGCGAAGGTTCGGTTCGCACCGCATCGCGCAGCACTGTCACGCCCTCGGGCAGCGTCGTTTCCAGTTCCCGGCTGGCGCGGCGCATGTGCCAATCGGAGGTGACCAGGCGTACCGAGCCGATGTCGTTCTCCGCTACCCACGTCGCGGTCTCGCGTGCGTTGCCGCGCGTATCGAGGGCTGAAAAACCCAGCGTGACGCAGCATTCCATCAGCTGCGCGGGTGCATTGTACTCCGCCGCAAACTCGCGCGGCTTCACCTCAACGCTGACGCCCGTGACGAGCATGCGATCCGCGGCGCCTTCGCGCAGCAGATCAAGCCCGCGTGCAATGCGTCCGACGCCGCCCGTCGGCACCACGATGGCGTCGGTGGTTTCGGCGCCCGCGGGCTGCGGCAGCGCGACCGCAAACCACAGGAACCCCAGGGCCCAGGCCATTGTCATCAAGGCGACGATCCGGCGGATCACAGGATGCGCCTCAGCGCGGAAAGCACCGTCAGCCGCGCCGTTACCACTGCCAGCGCCACCCCCAGCACAGGGATCGCCAGCAGCAACGCCCAATCGCCGAGATCGAAAGCGCCACCCGCCACCATGCCCGAGCCGAGCGCGGCGAACTGACGCCCGAGCAGCAACATCGCTAGCAGCCCTAGCCCGAGCCCTGCCAGGGCTCCGAGCGCCGCATCGAGTGCGATCGAGCGCTGGAATACGCGGGAAATCTGCTGATCCGTCCCGCCGAGCAGATGGACGATCTCGATCGTCTCGCGATTGCTGCCGAGCGCGCTGCGTGCTGCGAGCCACACGGCTGCGACGGTCGTTGCCGCGAGCAGAAGGATCAGCCCTCCGGCTAGCCACTGCAGCGAGGCCACCGCGTCGAACACCGGCCCGAGCCACCGCGCCTGCGCATCGACGCGGGCCGAAGGCACCGGGTCAGAGAGCGCTGCCCGCAGTTCCTCGAGCCGATGCGCGGTGACGGGGCCGGCCAGGCGCACGTCGATCAGTGCTGGAACAGGAATGACGTCCTCCTCGGCGAAATCCTTCTGGCCCAGCCACGGCTCGAGCAAAGCGTCGAGCTCGCTTTGCGGTACGCGGCGAACGTCGGTCACGTCCTCTCGGTTGTTGAGCAGCGCCACCGTCACTTCCGCCTGCCTAGCCCGTTCGGCCGGCGCACCTTCGACGATCTGTACGGTCACCCCGCCCGCGATCTCGGCCTCGGCGTTCGCAGCGACGTTGCGCAAGGCCAGTCCGGCGCCAGCCGCGATCACGGTCAGCGCGATCATGATCGCGATAACCCACGGCATCGGCCCCGCCAGCCGCGCGTGCGGCACGAGCCGATCCCCGACGGTAATCTGCCCCGCTCGGCGCCGGAACGGAGTCCACCGGCTCACTGCGCAGCCACTTCGCGGCGCGGCGGATAGCGCAGCGCACCCGTCGGATCGCTCAGCCGTCCTCGATCGAGCCGCATGATTAGCGAATCGGGCACCTTCTTGAGCAGGTGCACATCATGTGTCGCCACCACGACGGTAGTTCCCAGGCGGTTCAGCGCCTCGAACAACCGCAGCAGCTTCAGGGCCATGTCGGGATCGACGTTGCCGGTCGGTTCGTCGGCCACAAGTATTTCGGGCCGGGCGATGACGGCCCGCGCGATCGCCACCCGCTGCTGTTCGCCGCCGGACAGCGTCGCTGGGCGGGCCTCCGCCCGCTGGTCGAGTCCGACCCAGGCCAGCATGTCCGCGACTGGCTTCCTGATCTCGCTTTCCGGCACGCCCGAAACCCGCAGCGGCAGCGCGACATTGTCGAACGCGGAAAGGTGCGCCACCAGTCGGAAGTCCTGGAACACCACGCCTATGCGCCGCCGGAACGCTGGCAACCTGCCGCGCGGGACCGTGATCACATCGGTCCCGAACATGCGGATGATCCCGCGCGACGGACGCTGGGCCAGGTACAGCAGCTTGAGCAGCGACGTTTTCCCCGCACCACTCGCGCCGGTCAGGAAATAGAAACTGCCCGGGTAGAGCGTGAACGAAATGTCGCTCAGCACCTCGCGGTCGATGCCGTATCGCAGGCCGACGTTGTCGAACTGGACGATGTTCCCCTCCCCTCCGCTCACGGTCGGCCTCGGGCGCGATAGGGCGGATGGTGGCGGAGCGGCGGCATGTGCGGCGCGTATAGCCGCTGATCGATGTGGAAAAAAGCCGTTGCCCGGGGCAACTCCCGTCTGCGTGGCTTGTTGCCTCTCTCCGGTAGTCCTAGGATTCCTCCGGAATGATCATTGCTTGCCCCGCTTGCACCACGCGATATGTCGTTCCCGACAGCGCGGTCGGTCCGGAAGGACGGACGGTTCGTTGCGCCAAGTGCCGGCATAGCTGGTTCCAGGATCCTCCTCCGCTCGCCACGGCCGAGCCTGCCGTCACCCCGTCTCCCGCGGCGGCCGCCTCACCGTCGAAGGAAACGCCCTCCCCGGCGGCGGCCACACCTCCTCCGCCTCATCCTCCTCGGGCACCGGCCCGGCCGGCCGTGCCGCCGCCTGCTCCTTCTGCGACAGCCGAGCGCGCGCCCCTTGCAGAGCCGCCCGTGCCGCCGCCGCCGCCGATCGAGGCCCCGCCCGCGCCGGCACATCCGGCCGCAGGAACATCGCAGTTCGAAGCGGCCCCGCCATTCCGCCGCCGGCGCAACACGCTCAAACTGTGGACCTGGGCCGCGGCAATTTTCGCTTTGCTTGCAGTCGGCACGATCGGCGCGGTCTCGTACTGGGGCTTGCCAGACTGGGTGCCGATCAACCGCCCGACGTTTGCCCTGGGCGAGCCCGATCTCCAGATCGACTTCCCGGCCGAGCGGCAGGAGCGGCGCCAGTTGCCGAACGGCACCGAATACTTCGGGGCCAGCGGGACGATCACCAACATCGGCGCTGTCGCGCGCGACGTGCCGCCGATCCTGATCGTGCTGCGCGATGCCCGTGACAGGATCGTCTATAGCTGGGAAGTGCGCCCGCCTAAGCGCACGCTCGCGCCGGGCGAGAGCGTCTCGGTCAACGAGGCCGTGACCGATGTGCCGCGCTCGGCTCGCTTCGCCGAGATCGGCTGGAAGCCGCAGTAAGCCTCAGAGGCATTCGAAGCAGCGGCAAAATTGTTGTGAGAGCCGCGCTTGCCGGGCCGTGGTGGCTTTGCTAAGGGCGCGCACCTACCAACCGGGGGCCGCCTTCATGGCCCTTGTCGATGTGCGGTCGTGGCGGAACTGGTAGACGCGCAACGTTGAGGTCGTTGTGGGCGAAAGCCCGTGGAAGTTCGAGTCTTCTCGACCGCACCATCATCTGGCAGTGCACCCAGCCGCTTAGCCGTTCCTGGACGTCAGCCCA
>CAYTPY010000042.1:0-16283 GCA_964439725.1 uncultured Erythrobacter sp.
TCCATGTGCCGCTGCTTCATGTGCTGGACCCAGCCCCACTTCGGCTTGAACGCAAGGTGCTGGATGCAGTGCATGAACTCGTAATAGCAGGTTGTCAGCAGACCCGTGGCAAAGGCCGCCATCGCGCCGCCAAAGCCGCCAATCAGCCAGCCGATGGGCATCGTCGCGATAGCGATAGTCGGCAAAGTGGTGTGGAGCGCGCCGAACAGGACCGACAGATCATTCGGGTCCTGGTGGTGGTCGTAATGGATCCGCTTCCAGGTGGGCGACAGCCACTTCGACTTCCACATCCAGCGCGAATGCAACACGTACTGGTGCAATAAGTGCCAGACCAGCGGATAGATCAGCACGCCGACCGCGATCGCGGCCAGCGTCTGCCACAATCCAGCCGGGTTAATGGCGAACGCCACGACACAAAGCGCCGTCAGCGCGAGATAGGTCATGATGGTGTAGTGCTGGAAATAGGCGACCACCAGCTCGCGGAAGGTCATCCGGTCGAGGTAGTGCGAACGCTTCCAGAACGGCAGATCAGCCTGCTCGGCGACCTTATGTGACACGGCTCATTCCTGTTTTCGAGTTGTGCGGGCCTGTAGCAGAACCGCCGCCCTATGGCCACAATGGCCCTGCTAGGAGCACAATTCTAGGTCAGCCTAAATCGTGCGCCATTGACGCTTATCAAGGACCGATGAACGGCGCCTGAGGGGCACGCGCGGATAACAGTCAAAAGATAACGGTCAAAAAGGAAGGGCGCGCAAGCCTTATAGCCTGCGCGCCCTGTCCGATTGCATTCACGCCGCGAGCGGCGCGGAATGACTTACTGCGCCGGAGCCGGCTCCACAGCAGCGTCGGCCGCAGCGGCATCGGCCTCGGCGTCGACAGCAGCGGCGTCCGCGTCCGCAGCAGCGGCGTCGGTGGCATCAGCGGCAGCAGCGTCGATCGCGGCGGTGTCGTCAGCGATCGGCTCGACCGGAGCCATCTCTTCGACGGCGATATCTTCGACCGGCGCTTCTTCAGCGGCATCGCCACAAGCGGAAAGAGCGAGCAGAGCGGTGGCCGAGAAGGCGGCCAGAGCAATCTTCTTCATATCAGTTCTCCAAGAGCGGGAGCGGATCCCACAGGACTCGCATCGCGCGAGCGGCTCTCAAATAGTGGCAAAAATAAGGCAGCGCAAGCGGGGCTCGCATCATTCTTCAGTTCGAATTAGCACCGTCTCGCCAAGCAGGAAAAACAACACGAAAGGCGCCCATGCGGCGAGCAACGGCGGGTATCCGCCGAAGCTTCCCATCGCGAGCGCCGCGTTGTCGACCACGAAGTAAGCAAAACCCAGTGCCATGCCGATCACCGCGCGGGCGAACAGGTGACCCGACCGGGCCAAGCCGAAACCGGCCACCGCGCCGAGCAACGGCATCAGCACCGCCGACAGCGGACCGGAGATCTTGTGCCACCATTTGGCTTTCAGCTCGTCGGTACGACGGCCCGCGGCATCCAACGCTTGGATGGACCGCGCAAGTTGACCGATCGGCTCCGCGTCAGCGTCGACCCGGCGCAGCTCGATCTGATCGATTGTAATCCCAGGTGCGACCACGATCGGCGCCCCGAGTTCCGCCGCTTCGGCAGCCCCCACGTCGAATTGGCGCGCGCCCTCTAGCCGCCAGCCCGGGTTGGCCCATTGAGCGACGGGCGCGCGTAGCTGCCGCACGATCATGCCCTCGTCGTCGCGCTGATAGAATGTCACCCCGCGCAGAACCGTCGATTCGCCGCTACCGGCGACCGTCGTTGCTAGCATCACGTCGTTACCGTCGTTGAGATAGATGTTCGAGCGCAGCGTCGGATCGTCGGGCACTGGTCCGAAATCGGCTGCTTCCCAGGCTTTCAACGAGGCCGTCGCACGGGTGACGACACGCTCGTTGAAAACGAAGGAGAACGCCGACACGAGAAGTGCCGCGAGGAGCAAGGGGGCCAGGATCTGGTGCGCAGAAAGGCCTGCCGCCTTCATCGCCACGACTTCGCTGTTCTGATTGAATGTCGCCAGCGTGAGGATCGTCGCCAACAGCACGGAATAAGGCAGGAATCGCGCGACCAGTTGCGGCACGCGCAGCGAAGCGTACCGCATTAGCTCCGGTTCCCCGTTGCCCACGTGAGCCAGGATGTCGCCGGCGTTGGTCAGCAGGTCGAGCATCATCAGAACCAGGACCAGCATGATCAGCACCGCCAGGATGCGAGTCACGAAGGTCTTGGCGAGATACCAAGTCAGCGTGCGCGACGGAAAGAAGTCAAACAGCACCAGCGGGCTCCTCCGCGTCGGCGTTCGGAGCACCCGGCGCAGGGTTGCGGCGCTTGAGCAGGGCCCGCAGACGCTTCATCAACTTGGCGTACGCGTTTTCCAGCGCTCCGATCGCCTGGCCTCCGGGGACGAATGACACGCGGTAGTACATCCACGCGATCAGCGCCCCGAAAACCACGAACGGCCCCCACAACGCCAGCACCGGATCGACCCGCCCGAGCGAGGCCACCTCCTGTCCATATTGATTGACCTTGTGGTACGCCACCACGAGCACGATCGACACGAACACGCCGAGTGCGGAAGTGGAGCGTTTCGGCGGGATTGCGAGGGCGACCGCGAGCAACGGCAGCATCAGCATCATGATCACTTCGACCATGCGATAGCTGAAGGCCGCCTGGCCCTGCACCCGGGCTTCGTCGGCGACGTTCTCCTCGCGCCAGCCGAGCTCGAACAACTCGGGCAGCAAGTACTCGCGCGCTTCCCCTCCTCGGTTGCGGAACTCCTCGATGCGCGGCAAGTCGATGGGCAGGTCGTGACGGCTGAAACTGAGCACGCGCGGCGTCTGCCCCGGCATGTCCTGGATGATCGTGCCGTCGCTGAGACGCAGAATAATGGTGTTGCGATCTTCCTCGTTGGCCAGGAACCGCCCCTCTCTCGCGGAGATCGACAGAACCTGCCCCTGCTCATTGGCGATCCGGGCGAAGATGCCCATCAGTTGCCGTCCGTCGTCGCGGCTTTCCTCGATCCGCAGGGCAACGCGGTCTTCGATGGCGGTGAACTCGCCGACCCGGATCGCTGCACCCAAGGCGCCAGAACGAAGCTCGAAATCGAGCTGCTCGTAACCATAACGGGCCAGCGGCTGCCAATAACCGACGATGGCGAAATTGAGCCCCATCAGCAGCAGGGTGATGATGTAGGGTACGCGCAGCAACCGGGTGTAGCTCATACCCACCGCGCGCAGCACGTCGAGTTCGCTGCTGACGGCCAGTTTACGGAACGCGAACAGGATCCCCAGCATCAGCCCCAGCGGAATGGCCAAGCCGGCGTATTCCGGAATCAGGTTCACCAGCATGCGGAAGACGATGGTAATCGGCCCGCCTTCGGTGGACACGAACTCCATCAGCCGCAGCATCTTCTCGAGCATCAGGAGCGACGCAGCGAGCAGGAACACGCCGAACATCGGCACAATCGTGAGCCGGAAGACGTAGCGGTCGATGGAAGTAAATAATCTCAAGACGGGGCAACGGCTCGCGCGGCAGGGGGTTTCGCCGGCGGGCTATAACCGCCGCACCGGCTCAGGTCATGCCCCGAATCGAGCTCGGCAATGCGTCACGCTTTCTCGAGGGTGCACTGGAGCGGATGTTGATTCTCGCGCGCGAAATCCATCACCTGGTTCACTTTGGTCTCCGCCACCTCGTAAGGGAAGATGCCGCAAACGCCGACGCCGCGCTGGTGGACATGCAGCATGACCCGCGTCGCCTGCTCCAGATCCATGCGGAAGAAGCGTTTCAGCACCATGACGACGAACTCCATCGGCGTGTAGTCGTCGTTGAGCAGTAGGACTTTGTACTGGCTGGGCTTCTTGGGCCGGGTGCGCGTGCGTGTCGCGACACCGATCTGGCCCTCCCCATCGTTCACGCCCGTCCCGCCGTCGCCTTCATCGGCACAGACGGGCGACATCGAGCGAGGGCTCAGGCGAGATGAAATAGGAACGTCAGGACTCCGGGGCATGGCGCAGGAAATATCGTATCGAAAGCCGCTCTAGCAAGATGCGAGGCGGCCAAATACCAAACGAGCCGGACAGTTACCTGCCCGGCCCGATCTTGTCAGCCGGAACGAAATGAGCCCGGCGGATTAAAAAGCGTGGTTCAGGCAGCCTTGCCCAGCTTTTCGCCAGCGGCGTCGATGCGGCCCGTGATCGGCGCGAAAGCATCGGCCGCGAGCTTCATCGCCGCTTCGGTATTCTTCGAAGTGGTGGCGACCAACGCGTCGAAATTGCGGCGCGCGATCCGGCTCTGCAGCTGGAACAGCTCGGTCGGGCTCTTCACCGCAGCCATTTCCCGCAAGTCGGCGGTCAGCGTCTCGTAAGCGCTCTTGGCTTCCTCGGCGTAGGCCTTGCCGAGATCCTGGGCGCCGCCGGCGAGGACCTTGCTGCTCTCCACGAGCGCCTCGAGATTGCCCTTGGCGAACTCCGTGGCTTCGTTGAGCGCGATGGTGCCTTGCTGATAGGCATCGCGGGCGCGGGCTTGGAACTCGCCGAACGTATCGTTGATCGGCTGGGTGAAATCGGTGTTGGCGGTTGCCATGATCTTTTCCTTCAATTCGGAAACTGTGGGTCTCACTGCGACGCCAGGCGACGCTGCTTCAGGAGCGGCGTTTGGGGCCTGGTCCGCGGGGGGCTGTTCTGCCGGCTCCGGTTGTTCCGGGGTCGCGACGCGGTTCGCGGCCCCGCCCGCGTTCGATACGACAGCTTTGGATCCCGCAATTGCCGGAGCCTTCGCCTTGTCCGCATTCACCACGGTCTTGTGGGTGTTATCGGCCATGTCGTCCTCATTCCGCTTGCGCAACTAGAGTTTTGCTGCGGTGCACAATTAAGCATTGCGAGGATATCCGTCAAGGATCTTTGTGCACCGCAATATCGTAACCGTGCCTCATCGCAGCGCAACGTAAGTTCCTGGAGCGTCGCCAATGACGTCGTCGCCAGGCCCTCCGGGGACGCGCTTGCCTTCCACCTTCGCTTGCGCCGGTGACTGTGTCTTGAGCCACTGCAACCAGTCAGGCCACCAGCTCCCCGGATGCTCTTGGGCGGCTTCCAGGAACTCGGCCAGGGAAGAGCCTGGCTCGCCGGTCCAATACTGGTATTTTCCAGCAGCAGGCGGGTTGACGACCCCAGCGATGTGCCCGCTTCCGGCCAGGACGAAGCGCACGGGCCCCTTGAGGTGTGACAGCATTCGGAATACGCTTTCTGCGGGGGCGATGTGATCTTCCTTGCCGGCCTGAATATAAGCCGGCGTTTCGATCAGCCGCAGGTCGATCCGGGTGCCGTCCGCTTCCAGCGCATCAGGCTGCACCAGCAGGTTTTCGCTATAGCAATCGCGCAAGTACGCTTGATGCCACTTGGCCGGAAGATTGGTCACGTCGCCGTTCCAATGCAGCAGATCGAAGGCGGGATAGTCTTTGCCCAGCAAGTAGTGATTGACCACGGTGCTCCAGACGAGATCTGTGCTGCGCAGCAGGTTGAACGTCGCCGCCATGTAGCGCCCGTCCAAATAGCCACCTTGGCTCGCGTGGCGGACCAGTTCCAGCTGGTGGTCGTCGACAAATACCTTGAGGTCGCCCGCGAATTCGAAATCGACCTGCGCCGTGAGAAAAGTCGCACTTGCCACTTTTCCCGCCTCCTGGCGGCGGGCATGGATCGCCAACGTTGCGGCCAGAGTCGTACCGGCGACGCAATATCCCACCGTATGCACGGCCGGCACGCCGAGCCGCTCGCGCACGAAGTCGATCGCTTCGATCTGGGCGCGAACATAGTCGTCCCAAGTCACCTCGGCCATGCTTTCGTCCGCTGAGCGCCACGAAACCATGAACACGGTCACGCCGTTATCGACCGCCCACTTCACGAAGCTTTTCTTCGGATTGAGGTCGAGGATGTAGAAGCGGTTGATCCACGGTGGGAAAATGACCAGCGGCGTGGCCAATACCGCCGCTGTCGTCGGTGCATATTGGATCAACTCGTAGAGCGGCGTGCGATGCACCACTTTGCCGGGCGTGCAGGCAATGTTCTCACCAAGCCGGAACTGGCTCTCGTCGGTGTGGGAAAGCTGGCCTTTCTCCAGGTCGCGCGCCAACCGCTCCATTCCCAGCACCAAGTTCGCGCCATTCGTTTCGACCGTCCGCTCCAAAACGACAGGGTTCATGAGCGGAAAGTTTGCTGGGCTCATCGCGTCGAGCACGTTGCGCGTTGCGAAACGGAGTTGCTCGCGCTCGCGATCTGAGACCCCGCCGACTTCTCCCACTGCTTCCAGGACCCGCTCCGCGAACAATAAGTAAGTCTGGTGGATCAGCGCAAAGACCGGCTGCTCGCGCCAAGCCGCGTCGGCAAAGCGCTTGTCATTCCGCGGCAGGTGGACTTCGGAGCCATCCGGGTCGGCCTTCGGGCCAATGCCGTACTGCGCCAGCACGTCCTCCCATAAGGCAAGCCCTTCTTCGACAAGCTTCGCCTGGCGGGCCGGATCGAGCCACGGCAACTGCTGGTACCAGCCTTGCATCACCCCCATCCACTGCGCTGGATCGGCAAACATCGGGACCGGCATGTCGGGCACTACGTGCTGGGCGTGGAAGTCGAGCCACATCTGCTGCAACTTCAGGACCGCATCGTTCCATTCGCCCGCCGCCTCTCCGGCAGACGTGGCTCCGTCCGCATCGCCGATGACCGCCGCCAGCATCTGCCGCGCCGCTTCCCCTTGGATGCGAAGCATCTCGGTGAACAGCTCGGCGGCGGGCGGCGCTGCTTCGGGGTCGGTCATCCGCCACACCATACCCGCGATTGTTGCAATTGGGAGAGTATCTCGCCTCTCCGATGCAGCCTGTCGAACGGGCGATTGCGCTGAGCCCCCGATTCCGTCACAGAAGTTGCGCCGCGAACGCCCACGGCGAACAACGATTCCAACGGAAACGAGGTCATGGATACCGATTTCTACCGCATCAAGCGCCTGCCGCCCTACGTCATCGCCGAAGTCAATGCGATGCGGGCAGCAGCACGCGCCAGCGGCAGAGACATCATCGACCTCGGCATGGGCAACCCGGACCTGCCGCCGCCGCAGCACGTGATCGACAAGCTGTGCGAAGTCGCGCGCGATCCCGACGCGCATGGCTATTCGCAATCCAAGGGCATTCCCGGTCTCCGCAAGGCCCAGGCGAACTACTACCAGCGGCGCTGGGGGGTCGAACTCGATCCCGAGAGCGAAGTCGTGGTCACGCTCGGCTCGAAAGAAGGGCTCGCTAGCCTTGCCACGGCGATCACCGCGCCGGGCGACACGATCCTGGCGCCGAATCCGAGCTACCCGATCCATACCTTCGGCTTCATCATCGCCGGAGCTTCGATCCGCTCCGTCCCGACGACGCCCGACGAACGCTATTGGGAATCGCTCGACCGGGCGATGAACTTCACCGCCCCGCGTCCAACCGTCCTAGTGGTCAACTATCCATCCAACCCGACGGCCGAAGTGGTGGACCTCGCCTTCTACCAAAGGCTGGTCGACTGGGCGAAAGAGAACAAGGTCTGGGTCCTGTCGGACCTCGCCTATTCGGAACTCTACTACAACGGCCAGCCCACGCCTTCCATTCTCCAGGCCAAAGGCGCCAAGGATGTCGCGGTCGAGTTCACCTCGCTCAGCAAGACGTTCTCGATGGCGGGATGGCGGATCGGCTTCGCGGTCGGCAACAAGACGCTGATCGCCGCGCTCACGCGGGTGAAAAGCTATATCGACTACGGGGCCTTCACCCCGCTTCAGGCCGCCGCCTGCGCTGCGCTCAATGGTCCGCAGGACCATGTCGAGACCAATCGCCAACTCTACCACAAGCGGCGCGACGTGCTGGTCGAAGCTTTCGGCCGGGCCGGCTGGGATATCCCAGCGCCGCCCGCCTCGATGTTCGCCTGGGCGCCGCTGCCGCCCGCACTGAAGAACATGGGCAGCCTGGAATTCTCCAAGCAGCTGCTCACCCATGCCGACGTCGCGGTCGCGCCGGGCGTCGGCTACGGGGAAGATGGCGAAGGATATGTCCGAATCGCCTTGGTGGAGAATGAGCAACGGCTGCGCCAGGCAGCGCGCAACGTGAAGCGGTATTTGCAGAGCATGGGCGTCAACAGCTCGGCAGCTTAACCAGTCGGTGGCGGGCGGCGGCACGGGCCCTCCGCCCGATCCATCGACAACGGGTTTGTCGCCGGGCGATTTCCTGTTACGCGGAAAAAACATAGCAAGCTACCTATCGGCCGGAAGAGCCGGCGGTAGCCGGTGAGAGGGACGGCATCGAATGGCGCAGGCGGCAGGCGGACCGACAATAGGACAAGGCGGCACACTCGATGTCGCCAAGTTCCTGCACGGGCTCCCATTTACCCGGTTTCACATCCACTTGCTGGTGATCTGTTCGCTCGTCACGTTCTTCGACGGGCTCGATTTCTCCCTGATCGCCTACACGCTTCCGTACCTGCGCGAGAACATGGATCTCAGCGACGCGATGACCGGCTACGTCAGCTCGGCGGCCTTCCTCGGGCAGATGGTGGGTTCGCTGGTCGGCTCCTACATCGCCGACATCGTCGGCCGCCGGCCGGTCATCATCTGGTGCACGATTCTCAGCGCCGTCCTGACCTTTGCAACCGGTCTCGCCAACACACCCGAGATGCTGATCGCGCTACGTCTCGTGGGCGGCCTGGCTATCGGCGGTTTGCTGGCACCCGCCTGGGCCATCAACATCGAATCGATGCCGGCCGGCAAGAAAGCGCTGGCGGTTACGATCATCATGCTCGGCTTCTCGACCGGCGGCGCCATGGCCGGCCAGGTGACCAACTGGCTTGCTCCGCAATATGGTTGGGAAGGGGTGTTCTTCTTCTGCGGCGCCGCCACCGGCGTGCTCGCCTTTGCATTGTTCTTCACGATGCCGGAATCGGCTCGTTGGATGGTGGCCAAGGGCAAGCCCGCCGTCGAGGTCATCCCGGTCCTGAGCCGCTTCGAGCCCAGCATTGCCAAGCTCGGCTACACCGAGGTCGTGCTCTCCGATGAACGCAAGACCAGCAAGAAGCAGGACCCGGTCACTAACCTCATGGAGCTGTTCCGCGGCACGCTGGCGATCATCACTCCGCTGATCTGGCTGACCTACTTCTTCTCCTCTTTCGCCATTTACCTGAAGGCCAGCTTCGGGGTGCTGTTCATGGAAGAGTTGGGCATCGAGCGCACGATGGCGGCCAACCTCGGCTCGATTGGCGGCATCGTGGGCGCCATTGGCGGCGTGCTGCTGTTGTGGTTCACCGAGAAGCGGGGCCCGGCCTGGATCGCCATCGCTCCGCTCATCGGCATTCCGCTCGCGCTATGGATCGGCTCGGGGCTGCTGCTTGGCGGGCCGTTGTTCATTCCGGTGATCCTGGCAGGCTCGATCATGATCGGCGCCGGTCATGCCGCGGTGATTTCGATTACCAGCATCTATTATCCGAGCGCGGTCCGCGCGACCGGTGGCGGCTGGGCCAGCTTCATGGCCAAGTTCGCGGCGGTCGCTGCGCCGATCCTCGGCGGCTACTACTTCCTCGCCAATCAGCGCGCAGTGCTCGACGGCTACTTGTTCACGGGCCTGTGCCTCGCGGGCGTGGTGCTGGGGCTGCTGGTGCTATCGGTCTTCGCCAAGCGCCTCCTGGCCGAACAGGCGGGCGAAGCGGAGACCGAAGCCAAGCCGGCCACCGCATGACGCTTCGCAGCCTCGCCGCCAACACACCCGGTCGCCGCGCGAACTGGAAGGCGCTCGGCCTCAGCGCCGAAGACATGGAGAAGCCGAAAATCGCGGTGGTGAACAGCTCCAGCGAGCTGGCGATCTGCTACGCCCACCTCGACGGCATCGCCAGGATCGTGAAGGACGAAATCCGCGCCGCGGGCGGCGTGCCGTTCGAGGTCCGGACCGCGGCGCCGAGCGACTTCATCACCGGCGCGGCGAAGCGCGGCAGCTACATCCTCGCCGGGCGCGACATCATCGCCAACGACATCGAAGTGCAGGTGGAAGCGGCGCTGCTTGACGGGATGATCTGCCTGACCAGCTGCGACAAGACCCCTCCCGGCCACCTGATGGGCGCAGCCCGGCTCAACATCCCGACGATCCTGGTGATCGGCGGCTACCAGCCCGCAGGCGAGATCGACGGTGAGCCGGTCGACGTCGAGGATGTTTGGTCGGGGTCGGTGGGCGAACGGTTCGGCGCCGTTCCGAAGTTCCCGGTCCGCGACATGGCGGAAAACGCTATTCGCGGCCCCGGAGTGTGCGCGGGCATGGCCACCGCAAACACGATGCATTCGGTCGTCGAAGCGCTCGGCATGTGCCTGCCGGGTCATGCGCCGGTGCGGGCGAACAGTCCCAAGATGCACGACAACGCCCGCGCGGCCGCGAGGCGAATTGTCGAGATGGTGCACGAGGACCTGCGGCCGCGGCAAATCCTGACCGAAGGCGCGTTCCGCAACGCTATCGCCACCGTGCTCGCGGTGTCCGGCTCGATCAACGCGATCAAGCACCTTCAGGCCACCGCCATCGAAGCCGAGAGCGGCCTCGACATCTTCAAGGTGTGGGAAGAGATGGCGGATGTGCCGGTAATCTCGGCAGTGCGGCCCACCGGCGAGGTGCGGATCGAGCAGTTCGAGGACGCCGGCGGCGCACTGGCGGTACTGAAGCGGCTCGAAAGTCGCGTCGACACGTCCGCGCTGACCTGCACCGGCAAGACCCTGGCCGAGAACCTCGCCGGCTACGAAATCCCAGGTCCAGACATCATCCGCCCGATCGACGATCCGGTCGGCCCGGGCCCGGCAATCGCCATTCTTTCCGGGACTTTCGCCGAGACCGCTGTCGTGCGCCTCGGCATCCGCGATGGCTCTCGGCCCGAGGAATTCGCCGGCCCAGCCCGCGTCTTCGAAGACGTGGACGCCTGCATGGATGCGATCGCCGCCGGCAGCGTGAAGCCCGGAGACGTGGTCGTTGCCCGCAACCAGGGCCTCAAAGGCGGGCCTGCAATGGGCGGCTCGGCCAGCCTCATTCTCTTCGCGCTCGACGCCGCCGGCCTCGCGAAAACGACCGCCTTCGTCACCGACGGCCAGCTCTCAGGCCTTTGCCTCAAGGGGCTCACTGTCGCCGAGGTAGCGCCCGAAGCTGCGATCGGGGGACCGATCGGCAAAGTCCGCGACGGCGACCTGATCCGCATCAGCGTGGCCCGGCGCCGCATCGACATCGAGGTACCCGCCGAAGAGCTCGCCGCGCGCCCTGCCCCGGGCTACGTCAATGCCGCCAGCGGCTACCTCGCCAACTTCCGCGCAGCGGTGCAGCCGATGAGCACCGGGGGCGTGCTGCTGCCGCCGAGCTAAGACAGGTCGGGAGGGTCGGCGCCTCTCCATGGAGGATCGCCGCCGGCGCTAAACGCTCGTTTCGACCAGTGCGCGTACTCCCGCGTGCGAATCGTCATAGCGGATCCGCGCGTTGAGGCTTCCGGCCATCGCCTTGATCAACTTGGTGCCGAGGCCAGTGCCTTGGATCTTTCCGTCGGATGGCAAGCCGGCGCCGTCGTCCTCGACGCACAAGCAGAAGGCCGTTCCGCTCTGACGCGACAGGATGACGCGAACCTCGCCTTCGACGCCCGCCGGATAGGCATATTTGCAGGCATTGCTGACAAGTTCGTTGACGATAACGCCCAGCGATATTGCCTGGTCGGTCTTCAGCTTGATGGGTTCCGCCTTGAGCCGCAGGCTGCGCGGAGATGTCGGCGTCGACCAGGTCTGCTCGAGCTCGATCACCAGCGCCGTCAGGTAATCGTCCATCGACACGAAGTCGACATCGTCCGAGGAATAGAGCCGCCGGTGGACTTGCCCAATCGCCTGGATGCGCTGCTGCGTTTCGCGCAAGGCGGTCTTGGCCCCGCTATCCTGCAACAGATTGCTCTGCATCTGAACGAACGCGGAGACGAGCTGCAGGCTGTTGGCGACGCGGTGATTGACCTCGCGCAGCAGCGCCTCGAGCCGAGCGTTGCTGGCGCGCAGTTCCTCCTCGACCCTCTCCTTGGCGGACTTCAACCGTACGGTCTCCAGCGTCTGCTGGAAGGTGGTCGCGAGCAGGTCGAAGAAGTCGTCGCCAACCGTCTTGACGATGTAGTCGGCCGCACCAGCCTTGAGAGCCGCCACGGCGACGCGCGTTTCCTCGGAACCGGTAACATAGACCACGGGGGGGCAAGTCTCGAGCGCCTGCAAGGCCTGCAAAGTGGCCAAGCCATCCTGGCCCGGCATGTAATGGTCGATCGCGATCAGGTCGTAAGTGCGGGCACGCGCCAGTTCGACCCCCTCGGCACCGCTCGGCGCCAGAGTCACCGCATAGCCGCGCCGCGTCATCGCCCGCTCGAAGAGCCGCCGCAGCCCCTCGTCATCGTCGATGTAGAGGATGGACGGGCGCGTGTCGCTCAACTGGCGTCGCTCGGCTCGGGAACCTGGATCACCGAGAGGAACAGGCCGAGCTGGCGGATCGCGTCGGCGAAGTTCTCATAGTTGACAGGCTTGGTGATGTAGACGTTGCAGCCCAGGTCATAGCACCGCTGGATTTCGACTTTGTCATCCGTCGTGGTCAGAACCACGACCGGCGTGCGCTTCAGCGGTCCTTCGGACTTGATGCGGGCGAGGATATCGGTCCCGCTCATATCCGGCAGATTGAGGTCGAGCAGCACCAGCGCCGGTCCGTTCAGCGCGGGGCCTTCGGGCGCATTGAACAGGAACTCCAGGGCCGAAGTTCCGTCCAGGAAATGATGGATCGTGTTGGAGATACCTGCGCGGCGGATGTTCTTTTCGATCAGGCGCGCGTGGCCTTCATCGTCCTCGATCATGACGATGTTCACTGGCTGCTGATTGGTCATCCCTCGTGCTCCCCCTCGGTGTATGTCGCCGGCAGGGAAAGCCGGAAGGTAGCTCCCTGGTCAAGCTCGGATTTCACGTCGATGATCCCGCCGAGGCGATAAGCGAGCGTCCGCACGTGCGCCAGGCCGATGCCTTCCCCCGGCTTGTCTTGTGCACCCGAGCGCCGGAAAAGGTCGAACACGCGCTCGTGATCCTTGGGATCGATGCCCCGGCCATTGTCGGCCACTTCATACACTACACGGCCGTGCTCCTCCCGCCCGGAAACCCGCACCAGACCGGGCCGACCGGGACTGAGGTACTTGACCGCGTTCTCGATCAGGTTCGACAGGATCTGCTCGATCGCAACTCGGTCGCTGACGATCGGCGGGAGCGGCTCGATACTGATCTCGGCCCCGGCTTCGGCTGCCCGGTGGTGCAGCGTATCGGCGATGCCGCCGACCAACGCGTTCATATCGAGATGCTCGGGCGCCAGGGTTCGCCGCCCTTCGCGCGAGAGCCGCAGTATCGCGTTGATCAGGCGGTCCATCTTCTGCGTCGAAGTGCGAATGAAGCCGATCGCTTCGGGCAGATCTTCATCGACTGCCAGCTGCACGTCCGGCGTGACCAGATCAGGATGCTCCGCCTTCAACTTGTCCAGGAAAGACCCGGTGGTTTTGCGCGCGGCATCGAGCTCCGCCGTGAAGCCCATCACGTTCACCAGCGGCGAGCGCAAGTCGTGGCTGACGATATAGGCGAAACGCTGGATCTCCTGGTTGGCACGGTGGAGGTCGGAGGTCCGCTCCTCGACCAGGTCCTCGAGATCCTCGTTGAGCGCGCGGAGCTCGGCGCGCGAGGCGGCGAGTTCGCGGGTGTAGCGCAGCATGACGCTGATGGTCGTGGCCGCGACGAGGACGAGGAGCACGCCCGCAGCGGCGAGCACGACATAGAACGTGCGCAAGGTCGACCGCTGTGCCTCGGCGCGGTCGCGTAGCAGCGCCTGCTCCGCCTCGAGCATCTGCTGCGCCAGGCTGCGGACCTGCCGGGTCAGGGCTACGGCGCGCTCCTCCTCGAAGCCGGCCGCCGCCATCACGTTTCCCGCGCGGGCCAGTTCAACGCTTTGCCGCTGCAACTGCTGCTGCTGCTCGACGAGTTGCTGCAGCAGGGTGGCGCGCTGGAGCTGCTCCGGATTGTCGCGGGTCAGCTCGGCAAGTTCCGCCGCGACGACCGGCACGCGCGCCGCGGTAGTGTCGAAGATATCGCGGAAGCTCTCCTGCCGCGACAGCAGGTATCCGCGCCGCCCGGTCTCCACCTGCTCGTTGAGCATCGAGAACTGATAAATCCGCGCTTCGACGTCGAGCGTGTGTTCGACGCTCTGGGCGTTCTCCTGGTTCTGCAGCTGCAGCCAGAGCGCCGCCACGCCGGCCAGGACCAGCGCGAGGAAGCCGAGGGCGGTAAGCCCGACGAGCACCCGCGATGTCCTTCGGTCCATTTGCAGACCGATCTTCGATAACATGGTGTCCCCCAATCCTTGGTCATCGCCGCCTACTCGGCCGCTTGCGCCGCTGCTGTGCCGAGCTGCGCATCTTCGCTCAGGTGAGCGTCCTGCTGACGCAGGATCGCGCGCACTTCGCTCACGTCGACCTGACGCGGCTGCACGCCCCGGTTCGCCGCCACGGCGGCGCCGACACCGGCGGCGTGGCCGGTCAGCCAGCACTGCGGAATCTCGCGCATGAAACCATGAGAGTTCGCATCGCAACTGATGTGCCGGCCGGCGGCAAGCAGTCCGTCGAGCGCGCGGGGCACGAGGCAGCCGTAAGGGACCGAGACGACCGGGAACTTCGGGCTGATCGACGGACTGATGCCTACTTCGTCCGCCACCGGCGTGCCGTCGCCCCAGTCCTTGCGCTCGATCCGCGCCAGGCCCGCCAGCCGCCGCGTGTGGCGGACGCCGAGCTGGCTGGCGCTCTGCAGCGAGTAGGCGCGCTCGAACCCGGGCGCATGGCGGCGGAAGAACTGGCAGTGCCCTTCCATCAGCCGGTGGCTGCGGATTTCGACTTCGGTCATGTCGTCGGCATCGAGCGCCGAAAGCCCGGACTGGCGCGGCCCGAGCCATAGCGCGATGTCCGGCCGCCAGCTCACGTAAGGCGTCTGGAAGAAGCCGAGCTCCTTGCGGCCCAGTTCCATCAGCTCGCGAAGCTGGTCGGGATTGTGGATCTTCCAGTCGATCCAACGGTCCATGTCGACGCCGCCCAGAATCCAGCCGGTGTTCATCGAATGGTGGACGTCGCCTTCCTCGATGTCGGTATCGAACTCGGCCCCGGCCCGGGCGAACATGTCGCCATCGCCGCTGGTATCGACCACGACTTTGGCGAGAATCGCCTGGCGCCCGCCCTTGCTTTCGAACACGACGCCTTTAGCGGCGCCGCCTTCGACCAGCGGCCGCGCCGCCCAGGCATGGAAGACGATGCGCACGCCCGCCTGCAGCAGCATCTCCTGGTTGTTGAGCTTCATCCGCTCCGGATCGAGAGTCGGCGCCCACTGCACGATGCCGTGGAACGCGGTGGTGCGGTTGCCCCAGTACAGCGCCTTGGCGGGGTCACGGCTGCCCCAGTCTTCGCGCGGCGGCCCCGCCACGCCTTCGCGCGGCATCCGCTCGATGAACTCGCGGGCAAAGCCCTGGATCACGTGGTTGCCCTGCCAGTCGGTCATGCGGTCGATCCACATGACGAGACCGCCCGTCGAAAGCCCACCCAGGCAGTTGTAGCGCTCGACCAGAGTCACGTCGGCGCCGGCTTTTGCCGCCGCCCAGGCCGCCGCGCAGCCTGCCGGGCCGCCGCCGACCACGACCACGTCGCAGCGGTGATAGACGTCGATCTCGCGCGCCTCCTCGCGCACCGTGCCGCCGCCGCGCGGCGGCGGCAGCGCCCGGCCAGAGCTTTCGAACACGTCCGAGCCGAGGAAGCGCTCTTCGCTGTGCCCGGCAATCCGCTGCATCTTCACGTCGTCAGCCATGGGCAAAAGCGCTAACGGCTCGGAGGGCGAGCGGCAAGCGAATGCCCGTTGCGCGCTCCGCACCCATTCGCTAGGTGCGCCCCTTCCGGCCCTGCATGGGCTCGGCACGAGGCCCGATGGCGGAGTGGTTACGCAGAGGACTGCAAATCCTTGCACGCCGGTTCGATTCCGGCTCGGGCCTCCACTCTCTCCCCTTGCAACCAACGCAGACCCGATCTTCGCCGGCGTACCCGCCGCAGGCGATGGCGACGCACAGGGCCAGACCGCGATTTCATCGCCTTGACAGCCCCCAACCGCAGCCCTAATTGCCGCGCCCTACCCCGTGCCCAGATGGCGGAATTGGTAGACGCACCGTCTTCAGGTGGCGGCGCTCG
>CAYTPY010000043.1:0-16122 GCA_964439725.1 uncultured Erythrobacter sp.
GACGATGGTCACCGCCGGCGTGTTCATGGTCTGCCGCCTGTCGCCGATGTTCGAAGCCGCGCCCGCCGCGCTGACGTTCGTCACCTTCATCGGCGCTGCGACCTGCCTGTTTGCCGCCACCGTCGGCACCACGCAGTGGGACATCAAGCGCGTCATCGCCTATTCGACCTGCTCGCAGCTCGGTTACATGTTCTTTGCCGCGGGTGTCGGCGCTTACGGCGTCGCCATGTTCCACCTGTTCACGCACGCCTTCTTCAAGGCCCTGCTGTTCCTCGGCGCGGGCTCGGTGATCCATGCGATGCACCACGAGCAGGACATGCGGTACTACGGCGCGCTGCGTAAGCACATTCCGCTGACGTTCTGGGCGATGATGGCCGGCACGCTGGCGATCACCGGCGTGGGCGTGCTCGGCGTGTTCGGCTTCGCCGGCTTCTATTCGAAGGATGCGATCCTCGAGGCGGCCTTTGCCAGCGGCAGCGAGATGGGCCGGGCCGCGTTCTGGGTCGGTGCCTTCGCCGCGCTGCTGACCAGCTTCTATTCCTGGCGCCTGATGTTCCTGACCTTCTGGGGCAAGCCGCGCTGGGCTGCCAGCGAGCATATCCAGCATGCGGTGCATGACGCGCATGGCCACGGCGATGCCGCACTCGAAACCCACGGCCACGGCGAAGTGGCCGACAATGCGCCCGCGCAGGAGCATTCCGGCAAGGACGTCGCTCACTCGGTTCCGGATCCGGACCACGGCGACGGCACCGCCGGCTACCACCCGCACGAGAGCCCGGTCGCCATGCTGGTGCCGCTGGGGCTGCTGTCGATCGGCGCGATCTTCGCGGGCTATGTCTTCCACGAGGCGTTCATCGACGATGCCGCGTTCTGGAACGGCTCGATCGCTTACAACGAGGCGCTGATCCACGCGCTGCACGAAGTGCCGCTGTGGGTGAAGCTCTCGGCCACGATCGCGATGGTGCTGGGCCTGTTCACCGCCTGGATGGCTTATATCCGCGATCCTTCGATCCCGGAGAAGACCGCGAACCAGCTTGGCCCGATCTACCGGTTCCTGTTCAACAAGTGGTACTTCGACGAGCTCTATCGCTTCCTGTTCGTGCGCCCGGCGTTCTGGCTTGGCCGCGTGCTGTGGAAGCGGGGGGATGAGGGCACGATCGACCGCTTCGGCCCCGACGGCGCGGCTTGGGTGGTCGGGAAGGGCACCGTACTCGCCCGGCGGGTGCAGTCCGGCTACCTGACCAGCTATGCGCTGATCATGCTGCTGGGCGTCGTGGCCGCGCTCACCTGGGTGCTGTTCTAATGGGGGGCTTCCCAATTCTCTCGCTGATGCTGCTCGTGCCGCTGATCGGCGCGATTGCCTGCCTGTTCGCGGGCAGCAAGTCCGCGCGCACGATCGCCTTGGCCGCCACTCTGATCAATCTGGCCCTCGGCGTCGTGCTGTGGCTGAACTTCGACATCGGCGGGGCGCAGTGGCAGTTCACCGAGCGGGCGCCGATCTTCTCCGGCTTCTCCTGGGCGCTGGGCATCGACGGCATCGCGCTGATGCTGATCATGCTGACGGTGTTCCTGATGCCGATCTGCATTCTCGCCAGCCACGCGATCGACAAGCGCGTCGGCGAATACATGGCGGCCTTCCTCATCATGGAAGTGCTGATGGTCGGCGTGTTCGCCGCACAGGACTTGTTCCTGTTCTACATGTTCTTCGAAGGCGTGCTGATCCCGATGTACCTGATCATCGGCATCTGGGGCGGCCAGAACCGGATATACGCGGCCTACAAGTTCTTCCTCTACACGCTGCTCGGCTCGGTGCTGATGCTGATCGCGATGCTGTGGATGGTGAACGAAGCCGGCACCACCGACATCCCGACGCTGATGGCCTATGACTTCCCGGCCGGCGCGCAGACCTGGCTGTGGCTCGCGTTCTTCGCCAGCTTCGCGGTGAAGATGCCGATGTGGCCGGTGCACACCTGGTTGCCGGACGCGCACGTCCAGGCGCCGACGGCGGGCTCGGTCATCCTGGCCGGCGTGCTGCTGAAGATGGGCGGCTATGGCTTCATCCGCTTCAGCCTGCCGATGTTCCCGGAAGCGAGCGTGCAATTGATGTGGGTGGTCTTCGCCCTGTCGATGGCGGCGGTGGTGATCACCAGCCTGATCGCGCTGGTCCAGCACGACATGAAGAAGCTGATCGCCTATTCGTCGGTGGCGCACATGGCGATCGTCACGGTCGGCCTGTTCGCCTTCAACGTGCAGGGCCTCGAAGGCGCGATGATCGTGATGCTCAGCCACGGCCTGGTCTCGGGCGCGCTGTTCCTGTGCGTGGGCGTGATCTACGACCGGCTGCACACGCGCGAGATCGACCGCTACGGCGGGCTTGCCATCAACATGCCGGCCTACGCGGTGTTCTTCCTGCTGTTCACGATGGCCAGCATCGGTCTTCCCGGCACTAGCGGGTTCGTCGGCGAGTTCCTGAGCCTGGCCGGCATCTACCAGGTCTCGAGCTGGGTCGCGGCCGTCAGCACGACCGGCATCATCCTCGGCGCTGGCTATATGCTTTACCTTTACTGGCGCATCGCGTTCGGCGTGCAGCTCAACGCCGATGCTGCCGCCATGCCCGATCTCACTGCGCGCGAATGGCTGATGCTCGGCCCGATCGCCGCGGCGGTCCTGTGGATGGGCGTCTATCCGGAAAGTTTTCTCGCTCCGATGCGGCAGGACATTCAGGCGCTCGACGCGCGGTTGGCGCGGGCTGCGCCAGAGGGTGACTCTCGCCTGGTGCTGGGTGAACCGGTGCCGGCTACAAGTGAAGCGCACGAGGGGGCGCACTGATGGATCTCGGTTCCTCCTTTGCGCTGATCGTTCCTGAGATCATCCTGGCGCTGGCTGCGCTGGCGCTTCTGCTGGTCGTCGCCTGGGTAGGCGATAAGTCGTCGCGCGCCGTCAGCATCCTATCTTGCGTGGCGCTCGGCGCGTGCTTCTTCCTGGTCGCTCCGGCGGTATGTGCCGGGGCCTCCGGACCCGACACTATCGCGTTCGGCGGCTTGTTCCGCGCCGACGCGTTTGCCGGCCTCGCCAAGTTGATGATTTTCGCGGCGAGCGGCGCGGCTCTCGTCGTGGCGCCGGCGTTCTTCGGCCGCACGGGCACGATGCGGGCCGAATACCCGGTGCTGATCCTTCTTTCGACGTTGGGCATGAGCATCATGGTCTCCGCCGGCGATCTGATGACGCTCTACGTCGGCCTCGAGCTGCAATCGCTCGCCGCGTATGTGCTCGCCGCGTTCCTGCGCGACGACACCCGCTCGGCCGAAGCCGGCTTGAAGTATTTCGTGCTCGGAGCTCTCGCCAGCGGCATCCTGCTGTTCGGCATGAGCCTTACGTACGGCTTCACCGGCACCACCACGTTCGGCGGCATCAGCGCGGCCCTCGACGGCGGACTGTCCACCGGTGCGCTGTTCGGCCTGATCTTCGTTCTTGCCGGTCTTGCCTTCAAGATCAGCGCCGTGCCGTTCCACATGTGGACGCCCGACGTTTACGAAGGCGCGCCCACGCCGGTGACGGCGTTCTTCGCCAGTGCCCCCAAGGTAGCGGCGGTCGTCCTGCTCACCCGGGTTGCTTTCGAAGCCTTCGGCTCGCAAATCGCCGCCTGGCAGCAGATCGTGATCTTCACTGCGCTCGCTTCGATCGTGGTTGGCGCACTCGGTGCCATTGGCCAAAGCAACATCAAACGCTTTCTCGCCTATTCGTCGATCAACAACGTCGGCTTCATTCTCGTCGGTCTCGCAACAGGCACGGCGGCGGGTGCTAGCGCCATGATGGTCTATCTGGCGATCTATGTCGTGATGACAGTCGGCAGCTTCGTCGCAGTGCTGATGCTCAAGGACGAGAACGGCGAGCCGATCGAGTCCATCGCGCAGATGGCTGGTCTGTCGCGGACGCAGCCGGCGCTGGCTCTCTGTCTTGCGGCGTTGATGTTCAGCCTCGCCGGGATCCCGCCGCTGTTCGGGTTCTGGGGCAAGCTGGTAGTGTTCTGGGCGGCCGTCGACGCCGGCTTGATCGCGCTGGCGGTCCTCGCCATCGCCGGTTCGGTGATCAGCGCCTACTACTACATCAAGATCGTCAAGATCATGTACTTCGACGAGCCGGCGGACACGATCCGCGGCAAGAGCGATGGGGCGCATTGGGCTCTGCTGGCCATCAGCACCGTGCTGATGTCGCCGTTCGCTTATTTGCTGACGGGACCGCTGGGCGATCTTGCCGATCGCGCTGCCGCGGCGCTTGTCTTGTTCGCCTGACTTGCCCCCGCGGTTCGAGACAGTCCCAGAGACCGCTTCGACCAGTTCCGACCTCCTGGCTCGCTTTTCCCAAGGCGAGCCGGTTGAGGAAGGTTATTGGCTAGTTGCTGACCGGCAGAGTGCCGGACGCGGCCGGCAGGGCCGGAGCTGGCTCGACGGGGCCGGCAATTTTATGGGGTCGACAGCGGTCCGCTTGCATCCTCAGGATCCGCCGGCGCCCAGCCTTTCTTTCGTGGCTGCGCTGGCGGTTTACGAAGCGCTGCTTGCCCATCTCGCCAATCCGCGCGCGCTCAGCCTGAAATGGCCTAACGACGTGCTTCTCGCCGGTGCCAAGCTCGCCGGGATCCTGCTCGAACGCTCGGGCGATACGGCGGTAGTCGGGATCGGAGTCAATCTCGCATCGGCGCCGACGCTGCCGGATCGTGCGGTGGGAGACATGCGCAGCATGGGGCCTGCGCCCGCCCGCGACACTTTCGCCCGCGATCTCATGCTGTCGTTCGACCGGGAGCTCGGCCGCTGGCGGCAGTTCGGCCTCGAACCGATCCTGTCACGCTGGCTCGCGGCTGCGCATCCGCTTGGCTCGCCTCTCAGCGTTCACGGCGGGGACGGAATGCGGGTAGCGGGTGAGTTTGCCGGCCTTGAGCCCGATGGAGCCTTGCGCCTGCGCTTGGCGGATGGCGCCTTGCGTGTCATCCACGCCGGCGACGTGACGGTCGAAGGAACCTGAGCGATGCTCCTCGCAGTCGATGCCGGCAATACCAACGTAGTGTTCGCCTTGTTCTCGCCGAAGGAAGGCGGAACCCGGCAGATTTTGGGCCGGTGGCGCATCGCTACCGATCCGCGCCGAACGGCAGACGAGTACGCCGTTTGGCTGCTCCAGCTGATGCAGATTGGGGGATTTTCTCGTGGGGACGTGACACAGATGATCGTCGCGACAGTGGTCCCGCGCGCCCGTCATAACCTGGAAGTGCTGGGCCAGAAGTTTTTCGGGATCACCCCGTTCTTCGCAGGAGAAGGCGCGGCCGAGTGGGATTTCCCACTCGACGTGCAGGAGCCTCGCTCCCTCGGTGCGGACCGTGCCGTCAACGCTTTGGCCGCCCATCTGCGCTATTCCGGCGATCTCATCGTCATCGATTTCGGCACGGCGACGACCTTCGACGTGGTCGATTTCAACGGCGCGTACAAAGGTGGTATTATCGCGCCCGGGATAAACCTCTCGCTTGATGCGCTAGTAAGTCATACGGCCAAGTTGCCGCGCATTGCCATTGAGGCGCCGCGACATAGCGCGGTCATCGGCCGCAATACCGAAGATCAGATGCTGATCGGGGTGTTCTGGGGCTATGTGGCGATGATGGAAGGCCTGATCGCCCGCCTCAAGGCAGAGATCGGCCGACCGACCCAAGTCGTCGCTACCGGCGGCCTGGCCCTCTTGTTCGACAAGCACACGGAGATATTCGACGCAGTGGATACCGACCTCACCCTGACCGGGCTCGCCATTCTAGCCGAACGAGCGGCAGCGCGATGAGGAAGGACTTCACGCCCGAAGAGGAATTGCTGTTCCTGGCCCTCGGCGGATCGGGTGAGATCGGCATGAACGTCAATCTCTACGGCTGCCGCGGCAAGTGGCTGATGGTCGATCTGGGCATGAGCTTCGGCGCCGCCGAGTATCCAGGCACCGAGCTGATGTTCGCCGATCCGGAGTTCATCGAGGAGAGAGTCGACGATCTGCTGGGCATCGTCCTGACTCACGCGCACGAGGACCACATAGGGGCGGTGCCCTACTTTGCCGCCGATCTCGGCGTGCCGATCTATGCGACACCGTTCACGGCCGATCTCGTCCTGCGCAAGCTCGAGGAAGCTGGCCTCGTGGGCGAAGTCGAACTCAACGTGATCGACCGGGAGCACGGCAGCATCCGCCTCGGACCCTTTGAGGTCACTTACATCCCGCTGTCGCACTCGATCGCCGAGGGCAACGCGCTGTTGATCGAGACGCCGTTCGGCCGAATCTTCCACACTGGCGACTGGAAGCTCGATGAGGAGCCGCTGATCGGTGTCCCGGCCACCGAAGAAGAGCTGCTTCAGCTGGGCGACGAAGGCATCCTTGCGCTGGTCTGCGATTCCACCAACGTGTTCAATTCTGCATCCTCCGGGTCCGAAGGCGCGGTCTATCGCGGGTTGCTCGAAGAAGTGCACGGGCACGCGGGCAAGCGCGTCTTGGTGACGACGTTTGCTTCCAACGTCGCCCGCTTGCAGACGCTCGGCCGTATCGCTCGCGAGACCGGACGCGAGCTTTGCGTAGCCGGCCGGTCGCTCGACCGGATCATCGAGGTTGCGCAGGACAATGGCTACCTGCAGGATTTTCCGAAGCCGATCGATTTCGACCGCGCGATGAACCTGCCCCGCGGCAAAGTCCTGATCCTCGCAACCGGAGGGCAAGGCGAGCCGCGCGCGGCCTTGGCCCGTATCGCCGAAGCCCAGCATCAGCTCAGTCTCACCGAGGGAGACGTCGTGCTGTTCTCCAGTCGCCAGATTCCTGGCAACGAACTGGCGATCGGCCGTATCCAGAACCTGCTTGCCGCTCGCGGCATTGTCATGGTCACGGACCGACAAAGCATGATCCACGTCTCCGGCCACCCAGGCCGGCCCGATCTGCAAGCCATCTATCGCTGGCTGCGTCCCCAAATCCTCGTGCCCGTCCACGGCGAGATCCGGCACATGCACGAACAAGCCCGCCTCGGGCGGTCGACCGGCATACCCAATCCGGTGTTTCAGAAGAATGGCGACATCGTCCGGCTAGCACCCGGCAAACCCGGCAAGCTCGCCGAAGTGCGGACCGGACGGCTCGTGCTCGACGGCGACATCATCGTCCCCGCGGACGGCGAGGCGATCGCGATGCGCCGCCGCCTGGCGCGCGACGGGCTGCTGATCGTGGCGCTCGACGGGCAGGGCGGGGCGCAAGTCCACGGGGTCGGCCTTCCGCTCGACGAAGACTATGCCGAGTTCGTCCAGGAAGCGGAACGCGATGTCGCCGAAGCGCTGCGCAAGCTGCGCGGGGCGGCTGCGCGTGATCCGGACGCCCGGACGGAAGCTGCCCGTCTCGCTGCTCGCCGCGCGGCTCAGCGCTGGTCGGGCAAGAAGCCGCAAACCAAGGTGCTGTCATTGCAATGAAGTGGACTTCGATCCTCGCGATCTACTTTCTGTTCTGGGTGATGAGCGCCTTTTTGCTGCTGCCGTTCGGGGTGAAGACGCATGACGAGGCGGGCCTTCCGAAAGTGCCTGGCCAAGCCGACAGCGCACCGGCTGACTTTCGCCCAGGTCGCCTGGCGTTCAGGGCGAGCTTGATCGCGGCCGTGCTCTGCGGGCTCTACGTCGCGAACTACATCTACGGATGGATCGAGCCGGACGACATCAACGTGTTCCGAAACGCACCCGGCTACGCTGACGTGCGCCGATAGGCGCCACTGCGGAGGCTCAGGCTTCGCTAAGTGCGGAGCCGCTCGATCGCTTGTGCCAGCGCCACGTAGAGCTTGCCCATGTCGGATGAAAGCAGCGTTACGGCCATGGCATGGCCGTCGCGGGTCGAGAGCACACTGCGCAGCATCGCCTCGAAGTCGTGGATATAGCGATTGACCGTTTCACGGAAATCGCCGTCCGCTTCGTAGATCTCCGCCACCGCCCGCGCCTCGCCATTGTCGAGGAGCCGCACGGCGCGGCGCGTGAAAATCCCGCGATCGCCTCGCAAGTAGCTGGCCCAGGCCGTATCGGTGACTTCGTTGGCGAAGGCCTTCGAGACGTCGATCGCGCTCGAATTAAGGCTTTCGACGATCAGCGCCATTCGCCGCGCGAAGTCGTTGTCGACCTGCTCTTCGGCGCGCTGGCGGGCATGCGCCACGCGGCGTTCGAGGTTGCCGGCAAGCTCGTTCACGACCGCCAACTGGTCGCGCAATTGCAGTGCGGTTGCACGCCCGGCTTCGGAGGCCTGCTGAGCCGCGGTTTCGAGATCGGCAATGGCCTGCGCCGCATGGACCCTCAGTGCTTCGTCGATCGCCGCGCTGCTTTCGCTGCCGATCCGTTCGGCCAACCCGCGGATCGCCTCGGCCTGTTGGCCTTGCAGATTGGCCAAAACGTTGGCCGAACTTTCCTCCAGCGTTCCGATGGCCTCGCCCAGCTCATGCCGCGCCTGAACGGCAATGGCGTCGGTACGCGCCGCCACATCCGCCAGCCGCTGCTCCAGCGTGTCGAGCTGCTCCAGCGTTGCGGTTCCGTTGCTCCGCGCCCGCTCCACATGCTCAACCAGCGCCGCACCCTTGTTGCCGGTCTCCGCGATCAGCGTCGAAAGAGCATTCGCCTGTTGCTGGAAGGCGGTTAGTCGCTCTTCCGCTCGGCTCAGCGCTGCGGGAAGGTCGCTGCCGCTGTGTTCGGCGCTGGACCGGATCAACTCGAGCAGCCGCACGCTATCGTCGGTCAGTCGGGTGATCTTGCTGCCGCTTTCGTTGATCATGCCCAGGCTCTCGCCGAGCCGGTTCGAGAGGCCCGTCGCTGCCTCCTCTAGCCCATCTTGCGTATGTCGCCCCTGAGCTGAGAGGCGGTCCATGTCCGCGCTCAGCGCCGCAAGCCGTTGTGCCAACGCATCGCCTCGTTCGGCGAGCCCCGAGACATGCGCGAGGTGTTCCTGCTGCCGCTCGGCAATCTGAGCATCGAAGGCGGCAAGCCGTTCCTGCAGCGTCGCCAGCTCGGCGGCCTCGCGCTGCGCCGCTTCGGCATTGCGCTCTACGAGGCGCTCATGGAATGAGTCTGCGCGCTCGAGAATATTCTCGTCGAGCCGTCGTGCTTCGTCGCCCAGTGCCTGAAGACGTTGCCGTGCGCTCTCCAGCGCTTGGCGGTCGGCCTCGGACACCCGGCGGATCGCTTCCATCATCCGCGCTTCGAGACCTTCGACGGCGTTGGACCAGGCGTCGGAGGCTTCCGCCTCGCCGGCGCGCAGCGAGTCGGCAATTCGGGTGCCTTCGTCGCGGAGTTGCTCCAGCCGCTCCTTCAGCGTGTCGAGTGCCGCCGCTTCCGCAGCGGCGATCTCGTGATGCCGGTCTTCGAGTTCATCGCGCAGGGCGTCGGCCCGGCGGCGAATGGCGGCGAACGTTTCTACCTCGCGGCCTTCCAGCTCCGCGCGGAATGCCGCGCTTTGTTCGGTCAGCTCCGCAAAGCGCTTGGTGGCAATCTGCTCGAGCTGGCCTGCCTGCTCGGTGAAGGCGTTCAGCGCTTCGTCCACCTTCGTTCGGAGAGAGGCGACTTGCCGTCCGCTGGCTTCGCCAAACTGGTTGAGCCGGATGAACCCGGACACCAGCTCGTCGAGCTGTTCTTTGGCCACGCCGCCGGCATGGCCGATCTGGTTGGCGACGTCGCGCGCCGAGTTCGAGATGACCGGCAAGTCGTCCCGCAGGCGGTCCATGTTCTCCAACGCCGTCGTGCTGACGCGGCCGATCACTTCGACTTGTGCGCTGTTGTCGCGGATCAGCCCCTGCAGCCGGTCGGCGTGCTGCGACAGTCGGTCGCTTGCGACCCGCCCCAAAGACTCGAGATCGCGCGACTGAGCGGCGATGAAGTCTCGCGCCAGGCTCAGCTCGCGATTTACCGTGATGAGCCGCCGCTCGAGCGACGCGGACTCCTGCGCCAGGGTGCTCGCGGTCGAGGCGAAACGCGCCGCCTCGCGGCGGCTGTTGCGCATAACCAACAGCCACAGCCCCACGACCAACAGGACCGGTACGGCCCAGTCGGCAATCCACGCCGACCACTGGGTCGGGCTCGCCCCTGCCAGCATCTCGCGATGATGTGCCCACCCGAAGAACCCGGTCCAGCCGGCGACTACCAGGATCGCCAGCGACGGCAGGATCCAGCCACGCTCGGGCGCCGCATCTTCCTCGTCGTCCAGCTCTGCGGAGGCAGGCACTTCCGTCCAGGCCTCGCTCTCAGCCGAACTCTCCGAAGCAATGGGGGAGGGCTCGTCATGCGTATGGGGACCGATGGCCACAAGGTTCTTCCTGCCAGACATGGGCAGCAAACTACCACAGGCCACCGGCGGATAAACCCCGCCTTAATCCTCATCCACTATCCGCTCGTGCATGGTCCACGAAGCGGCAGCGTTCGACGCGACATTGATGGCGGCAGCGGGCGAGGACGTCGCCCTGCTTGCCGAGCTGCGCACCGCATTCGTTGAAAGCCTCACGCAGCAGGTCGACCTGCTGCGCCGCGCGCGGTGCGACGGCAATTGGGAGGTGGCCGCCTGGCGCCTCAAAGGCCTCGGCTCAAGCTTCCATGCTCCCGATCTGGTGGAGCTGGCGGACCAAGCGATCGACGGTGCCCCAGGCGATCCCGTCGTGCTCCGCAAGCTCGCCGCATTGTGCGAGCGCTTCGTCGCGACAACTCACCGCTGATACGCTCCTTCCTTGGCAGGCGCGGCCTCAGCGCCTAGGCCTGCCCGCCTATGGAGGGAGGTCGCGTGCGCGCAGCGCTGATTTCGTTGCTCGGACAGCCCCGCGATCCCGGGCATGACCAGCCGTTGGCAATCGCCGGGAAGACACTGGCTCAGCGCCAGCTCGAGTTCGCCCTCTCGGCCGGCTGCGACAGTGTAATTGCCCTCGGCGATGGTTCCACAGCCGAAGCGATCGCCTTGAGGCACGCGGCGGAGGCTGCCGGGGCCCGGTTCCAGACCGTGCGGGATAGCCATGGCCTTCTTGGTGCGGTGCGCGCGGATGACGAGTTGCTCGCGCTTGCTCCGGGCTTGCTGCCGGAGGCGGCCGACGCGCTGGAAGGGCTTGGCAAGCGCAAGGGCGTGCTGGTCCTTCCCGCGGGGCCAGGCGTCGCGGCCGGTTTCGAGCGGCTTGACCTCAATCGCGCTTGGGCCGGCGCTCTCGTTGTCGGCGGTGCACAGGTTGAGCTCCTATCCGACTTGCCACCCGATATCGAACCGACATCTGCACTCGTTCGGATCGCCCTGCAGGCCCGCCTGCCCGAACGGACGCTGTCAGAAGCTCTGCTAGTCGACGGCACCTGGTCGATGGTCGCGGACCGGACTGGCGCGGGCGCTATCGAGCGGGCGTGGTTCAGCCGCCATTTGCCCGCCGCACGGCCAGCCATGCCAACCGGGTGGCTGGCGGTTCATCTGTTCCGCCGCTTCGGCAAGCGAATGCTGGCTGCACCGCCAAGCCGTATGCCGCTGCTCGCGGGCGCTGCGCTATTCCTGGTCGGCTCGGTCGCCGCGACCGCGTTCGAGCAAGCCATGCTTGGTTTCGCTCTGCTCGCTATCGGCGCCTTCCTGGCTTTGACCGGGGGAGAGCTGGCGTATTTGCGCCGCGTTCCCTTCGCCGGCGGTGTCCCCGCTGGTCTTGCCGCGGCAATGCCATGGCTGGTTGACGGGGCGCTGCTTGCCTGCGGCATCCTGGCGGCCGAAGGGACGGGTCTCCAGCGCGCATTCCCGCCGCTCGTCCTGCTCGGCGCGCTTTACGCAGCTCGGCCCGAGCTTCGCAGCGATTGGGCTCCGCTGCTTGGCGACCGAGGTTTGCTGGCGGTCCTCTTCGCCGTGGCAAGCGGACTGGCGATCCTGCAGCCCGCAATCATGCTCGTCGCGCTGGTACTGATCGCGCTCAATGTGGCTCAAACCCACGGACGTAGCGGCTAACGTCGGCTTAACCCTGCTCGGATATGGCGGCAGGGTGAACGAGCCCCCGACGACCGATCCCAACCGGACAGATGCGGACCCGCGCCTCCGCGAAGAACTCGCGCATGCCGAGGCAGCCTTGGGCATGGCTGCGCCGATCCTGCGCCACTTGCTGGTGAACGACGACCGCTCCTTGTTCAGCGACGAGATCGTTGCTCGCGTGCGCGGAATGATAGGACATCTGGCTGCGCAGCTTCTTTTCGCTCGTGCTGAAGCCGCAGCTATCACCGACCCAGCGCTCTACATTGCCGATCACCAGGATGCTCTCGCAGCGGCTCTCTGCGCTAACGACGCCCTCCTTCTGCACGCCCATGCCCGGGCACTTGAAGGCCAACTGGCCGAGCAATTGCAGCAGCGGAGCGGCATCGATCCGGTACTCACACCGTTGGTGCAAGACTTGGTAGCCAGCGAGGACACGGAAACTGCTTCGCGGGCTATGGCGCTGCTGGCCGCGCAGACGCGCTTTGTGCAGCATCACCGGCGGATGGAGCTTCCACTGCACGAGCTCCCCGGTGAGCTGTTTCACTGTGCACTCCTGGCGCTTCGCTCTCATGCCGGCGGCTCGTCCGCGGATCCAACGGAGCAGCGACTCCGTGCGGCCTATGACGAGGGGGCGGGACGTCTTGCGCTCCTGACCCGCCTGGCGATGACAGCCGAAGGCGCGGCCGCGTATGTCGTCGACCATGCCGGCTTGGCCTTGTTCGCCACCGCTCTGGCTTTGGCTACCGACCAGCCGCGCGAGATGATCGTGCTCTCGTTTGCCGAAAGCCAACTCCCGCGGCTCGTCATGAGCCTTCGCGCGGCGGGGCTTTCATCTCCAGCGGTTCAGCGGCAGGTCCTTTACTTCCAGCCCGATGGCGCTCTTCAACCGCTCGCCGATGTATCTCCAGCGGCGGCTAGTGCGTGAGGCAATGACCGGCCGACCCTCTTTCGTCGCCAGCGGGCGTACCGACGATCGGGACTGGCTTGTGCAGGCGGAGGAGCCGCTTGCCGGGTTGCAGCTTCGCAGCGGCGGCGAATTGCCCGGTCTGATCACCGCGCCCGCGCTGCTGGAGCTAGTACGCAAGTCCCGACTTTACGGTTTGCGGCTTGCGCGTTCTATCCGGGCCCAGGACGATCACGAACAAGTCACGGCTTGGGCGGTGGTTGAGCCCGCCGCGGAGGGGGGCTGCCTTCTCGCGCTCAGCAACTGGCAGGCCTTTGCTCTTCCTGCCACGGGCGGCGCCGAGGAAGCCGAACGCCGTGTCGCGATTGCACGCCAACTGGCGGAGCTTTGGGCGCGGCTGGGGCCAGGTCAGGAACTCTTGTCCGTCGATACGGATTCCGCCGAGCTGGAAGAGACCATCGCCAGCATGCGTGCCGGCTTGGGCCAGCCATGGACCAGGTTCGTCACACTCGAAGGCAGCGCTGACGAACAGCCGTTGCACTGGCGCCTTCTTGACGGCGCGCGCCTGCGCCTGCCAAGTTCGGAGCGTCACTGGAAAGCCCATCTCGTGCCGCTGGGCCTTCCCGATCCAGGGAGCGCCGGCTTCGAGCTCTATCTGGTGGCAGACGAGCCCGCTCCCGAGCCGAGTCCATCCCGGGAGCTGCACCAACCCGCCATCAGTACCGCCCTTGGGCGGGAGATCGCGCCGGTTCTTCGCCAGCCGATTACGCGGATCATTGCCAACGCCGAGACCATCCGAACTCAGCTCGCCGGCCCCTTGGCCGACGAATACAGCGACTACGCCGCCGATATCTCCAGCGCCGGCGAGCATCTTCTGGCGCTGATCGACGATCTTACCGATCTCGAAGTGGTGGAGGACGAGCACTTCACCACCGCGCCGGATCGCATCGATCTTGCCGACGTTGCGCGGCGGGCGGCGGGCATTCTCGCGGTTCGGGCGCAGGAACGAGGTATTCGCCTAGACGCCCCAAAGGCAGGCGAGTCCGCGCCTGCCGTGGCCGAGTTCCGCCGCGTGCTGCAGGTTCTGCTGAACCTTGTCGGCAATGCCATCCGCTACTCGCCGGACGGTTCCGTAGTGTGGCTACGGGTCGAGCAGGATGGGGACCGTGCCCGGCTCGTCGTCGCCGATCAGGGAGAAGGGCTGACAGAAGAGCAGCGCGCGCGCGTGTTCGAGAAGTTCGAACGTCTCGGCCGAAGCGGCGACGGAGGCTCCGGGCTTGGGCTCTACATTTCGCGCCGACTGGCTCATGCCATGGACGGCGAACTGACCGTCGAGAGCGCACCGGGGCAAGGCGCGCGGTTCATTCTCGACCTGCCATCCTTCGAGGACCGGCGTTCCGAGCCGCGCTGAGTCCCCGCTGCTGCGGGAACTCAGCTTTGGGGCATTCAGCGCTTGTCGAGCGGAACGTAGTCGCGCTGCGTCGGGCCGGTGTAGAGCTGGCGCGGGCGGCCGATCTTCTGACCCGGATCGGAGATCATCTCGTTCCACTGCGCGACCCAGCCCACGGTGCGGGCGAGAGCGAACAGCACGGTGAACATCGTCGTCGGGAAACCGATCGCCGAGAGGATGATGCCCGAGTAGAAGTCGACGTTCGGGAACAGCTTCTTCTCGATGAAGTAATCGTCGTTCAGCGCGATTTCCTCGAGCCGCAGCGCCGTCTCGAACAGCGGATCGTCAACCTGCAACGCCTCGAACACCTCGCGCACCGTCTTTTGCATCACCGCGGCCCGGGGGTCGTAGTTCTTGTACACCCGGTGGCCGAAACCCATCAGGCGGAACGGGTCGTTCTTGTCCTTGGCGCGCTCGATGTAGTGCTTGATCCGGTCGGGCGAGCCGATCTCCTGCAGCATGTTGAGCGCCGCTTCGTTGGCCCCGCCGTGCGCCGGGCCCCAGAGGCACGCGATGCCGGCCGCGATACACGCGAACGGGTTTGCCCCCGAGGAGCCGGCGAGACGCACGGTTGAAGTGGAAGCGTTCTGCTCGTGGTCGGCGTGGAGGATGAAGATCCGGTCCATCGCGCGTTCGACCGCAGGATGCACCTCGTAGGGCTCTGCCGGCACGCCGAAGGTCATCCGCAGGAAGTTGGCGGTGTAGCTCAGCGAGTTATCAGGATAGAGAAACGGCTGCCCGACCGAGTACTTGTAGGCCATGGCCGCGATCGTCGGCATTTTGGCGATGAGCCGGTGCGAACTGACCGTGCGGTGGTGCGGATCCGAGATATCGGTGCTGTCGTGGTAGAACGCGCTCAGCGCGCCGACCACGCCGCACATGATCGCCATCGGGTGCGCGTCGCGGCGGAAGCCGCGATAGAATGTGGCCAGCTGCTCGTGGAGCATCGTGTGGCGGGTGATCGTGTGGTTGAACCCCTCGAGCTCCTCGGCGTTCGGTAGTTCCCCGTTCAGCAGCAGGTAGCACACTTCCATGAAGCTCGACTGCTCGGCCAATTGCCCGATCGGATAGCCGCGGTGCAGCAGCACACCCGCGTCGCCGTCGATATAAGTCAGCGAACTTTCGCAGCTCGCCGTGGAGGTATAGCCGGGATCATAGGTGAACATCCCGCTCTGGCCGTAGAGCTTGCGGATATCGACGACGTCGGGTCCAGTGGTGCCTTCCAGAATGGGAAGATCGTACTGCTGGTCGCCGAGCGTCAGCTTCGCTTGCTTGTCCGCCAAGTCGCGTCTCCTGTTATATTAATCTTTTAGCGGGCTGCCTGCGCGTCGATCCGCGCGAGGCTTTCTTCCTTGCCGAGGAGGACCAGTACATCGAAAATCCCCGGCGAAGTCGTTTGCCCCGTCAAAGCCGCGCGAAGCGGCTGCGCCAGCTTGCCGAGGCCGAGCCCCTGTTGCTCCGCACAGGCCTTTAATTTGGCTTCGAGGGTTTCGGTTGTCCAGTCCTGATGCTCGCCAAGGAGCTCGGAAATCTGTGCCAGAAGCGCGCGCGCCTCGGGCGTCAGCAGCGCCTCGGCCTGCTCGGTCAGAGCAAGCGGCCGCTGCTTGAAAAGAAAGGCCGCGCCGTCGGCCAACTCGTTGAGATCACGGGCGCGAGTCTTGAGGACCGGCATCGCTTCGGTGAGCAGCGCGACGTCCGCGTCGGAGCCGATCCGTTCGGCCGCAAGCCGCGCCAGGCGCGCATCGTCGGCGGCGCGGATGTAATGGCCGTTGAGGTTCTGCAG
>CAYTPY010000044.1:0-9598 GCA_964439725.1 uncultured Erythrobacter sp.
GCGGGATCGCGCCGTCGCTCAACCCAGACGGCACGACGAATGCCGACTACCTGGCCGGCGGCCGTTACGGTCTGAACTGCCCGACAACCGGTGGTTGCGCGACCTCGACGGTATTCCCAGTTTCTCCGGAGCTGCAGCAGCTGCTGCTGTCGCGTGCTGACCCCGATGCGCCCTTCCAGCTGAACACGCTGATGCCGGACCCGCGGGAAACCTTCACCGACGTGATGACCTACAACATCACGACCGGCTTCGAAGGTTCGATCCCGGGCACCGACTGGACCTGGGAAGCCTTCGTTAATCACGGCGAATCGCACACCTTCGCGCGTCAGACTGGCATCTATTCCCTGATGCGGACCCGGGCGGTCCTCACCTCGCCGAACTTTGGCCGCGGCTTCGACTTCACGGGCAACCAGGAGTCCGGCGGTTTCGGGGCGGCCACCGGCCAGTGCACCACCGGCGTCAACTTCTTCGCTCCGCCGACGGGGGGCTTCAGCCAGGACTGCCTCGAAGCCATGCGCGCGGATCTGAAGAACCGCTCCAAGTTCCGCCAGACGATCGTCGAGACCAACCTCCAGGGCGGTCTGTTCGAACTGCCCGCCGGAACGCTTCGTGCCGCGGTCGGCGCCAGCTATCGCGAGATGGACTACGAGTTCCTCAACGATACGCTGACCACCCAGGGCCGTTCGTTCCTCGACCAGGCGCTCGGCATCTATCCGAGCGGCGACGCTTTCGGGTACATCGACACCCGCGAAGTCTACGGCGAACTGCTGATCCCGGTCCTGGCCGACATCCCGTTCATCCAGGAGTTCAACCTGGAAGTCGGCGGCCGTATTTCGGACTACAGCACCACCGGTTCGAGCTACACCTACAAGGTGCTGGGCGACTGGCAGGTCACCGATTGGCTGCGCTTCCGTGGCGGCTACAACCGCGCGGAGCGGGCACCCAACATCGGCGAACTGTTCCTGGCGGCTCAGCAGACCTTCGGCGTGAACATGGCAGGCGATCCCTGCTCGCTGGCCAACCCGCTGCCTTGGTCGGCCAACCAGCCAGGCGACGCTTTCGAGGGCGGCAATGCCAACGGCGCCAATGTCCAGGCGGTCTGCCGTGTCCTGATGGAGCAGTCGGGCGATCCTACGGCCCCCACCCAGTACTACAGCGGCTTCCAGGACCCGGGTACGTTCGGTTTTGCGTTCCCGACGCTGGTCGGCAACCCGAACCTCGTGCCGGAAACGGCGGACACCTGGACCGCCGGTCTGGTGATCCAGTCGCCGTTCGTCAGCGGTGCGCTGTCTCGCCTCCGGCTCTCGGTTGACTTCTATGACATCAACATCAAGGATGTCATCGGAGCACAGACCGTGGCGTCGGCGTTGCAGCAGTGCTTTGACCCGCTGCTCAACCCGCTCGTCCTGACCGACCCGACCGCTGCGGCAAACACGCAGTTCTGTCAGAACGTGCCCCGCAACCAAAACGGCCAGCAAGGCAACACCTTCACGACTTACGTGAACACCGGCCGCGTCCACCTGCAGGGCATCGACGCCCAGCTCGACTGGGGCATCGACGTCGGCCCGGGCACGCTGACCCTGAACTCGGTCTTCAACTACCAGACCAAGTTCCGGAGCTCGCCGCTCTATCCGCTCCTGCCGATGGTCGACTATGTCGGCACCACCGGCGCGGGTGAGAACGGGCTGAATGCCAACGTGTTCGAATATCGTGCACTGACCACGGTCGGTTACGGTGTCGGGCCGGTGCGCGTTTCGGTGCAGTGGCAGCACTATCCGAAGCTGGACCTGCCGCAGCCGCCGAACGACGGGTGGCCGTCGTACAACATCTTCCACCTGAACGGCAGCTATCAGGTGTCCGAAGATGTCGGCATTCGATTGGGCGTGGATAACCTGTTCAACAAGGCCCCGCCGCTCGGGAACACCAACCCGACTGCCGATGCTTCGCTCGGCCAGCTCTCGGGCGGTTCATACCTGGGTGTCCACGACACCAACGGCCGCAGCTTCTGGCTCGGCGCCAACATCCGGTTCTAAAGAACCTATCGACTACCTTTTCAGGGCCCTCCTCGCGGAGGGCCCTTTTTTTTATCCTGGCTCGGCCCCGGCAGCGGCGCCGACATCGAATCTATCCACCGATGCATCTTGGCAACACCCGCTGGAACGCGGCGCAGTTAAAGAGGCGATTAAACGGCGGATTCCCGCGACTTTCAGACGATTACGCGAGGCGCCGCGGAACGCCCGTCATGTTACCTGGAAACGCAATTATGCTGCGTAATTGCGCCGATTTCGGAAATGATCGCCCATCCCGCTGATCCGGTAGCCTAGACACGTTCTGACGGCCCTTATACGTCTTGCTCCTGACGGAACCTGCCGACTCGAAAGCAGGACCGCGAGGGGGAGGAATGTTCCTATGCAACGGGAGCAGGCTAGCGCGATGCGGGTTCAGCACCGCCCGGACGTCGGCGCACACGCGCAATCCTCAGGTTCGTAACGATTTCGCCTTCGGCAGCGATGCCGGCGGTTAATTCTGTGAAGGGAGCACGAAGTGAGGGATTTAAATAACACCGGGCTTTTCAAGGCCCTACTGCTAGCCGGCTGCGCCGGCACGTTCGTGATCGCCACCCCGGCGGCCGCGCAAAGCGCTGACGGCGCCTCGGAAGGCGCGGGCACGATCGTCGTTACCGGATCGCGCATCGCCCGCCCCGACTTCACCTCGAACAGCCCGACGATTTCGGTCGACGAGGCAATCCTCGAGAATTCGTCGACCGCGGCTCTCGAATCCAACCTGAACAAACTACCGCAGTTCGTCCCGGCCCAGACGCCTACCGCTGGCGGCGACATTCAGCCGACCGCGACCAACACTCCGGGTGCGGCGACCATCTCGCTGCGCGGCGTCGGCGCCAACCGCAACCTCGTGCTCATGGACGGCCGCCGCTCCACACCGTCGAACGCCTCTGGCGTGACGGACATCAGCACGATCCCGGCCGCCGCCATCGAGCGCGTCGAGATCATCTCCGGCGGTGCTTCGGCGACATACGGCGCCGACGCGGTTGCCGGCGTGACGAACTTCATCCTCAAGAAGAACTTCCAGGGCCTCGAACTCGACGGCCGCCTCGGAATTACCGAGGAAGGCGACGGCTTCGAGTACCAGTTCTCGGGCATCATGGGCGCCGACTTCGACGATGGCCGCGGCAACGTCAGCCTCGCGCTTTCGATCAACACCCGCGAAGCCAGCTTCCAGAACAACCGCGACTGGTACCAGGAGCAATGGAACGACCCGCTGTCGACCACCGGGGCGCAGTTCTTCCCGTCGTCGCCAGGCGTGATTCTGTCGGGCGCCAATCCGCTGACACAGGCGGGCATCGACTATGTGAACAACACCTTGTTCCCGAACGCGGGGGCGGGTCCCGAGCTGACCGGCTTGGGCTACAACATGTTCTTCAATCCGGACGGGACCGCCTGGACCGGCACCGGCTTCAACCAGCGCCGGGGCACGCAGGGCTTCAACGCCGGTCCGCTTGATGCGAATCCGTTCAAGAGCACGGCGATTGGCACGATCTCCGAGATCAACGACTCGTTCTACCTGATCCTGCCGCTGACCCGCTACAACGCGTTTGCGCGCGGCAACTACGAGATCAACGACTGGGTCGGGGTGTTCGGGCAGGCGCTGTTCAGCCACGTCAACACTTATACCCGCAACGAGCCGGGCCCGATCACCAACGGTTGGGACGTGTTCATGCCGCACGGCACCGGCGTCTATGTCGGCAGCAACCCTTATCCGACCAACGGACAGGTGTTCGGCACGGGCAATCCGAGCTCGGTCATTCTCAACGGCCAACCGCTCAGCGGGCTCGGTTCAGGGACGCCTTACGTCGATCCGACGCCGGGTATTCTGACCGACAACCCCACCAACCCGCGCTTTGCTGCGCTCTATGGCGGTCAGTTCGGCTGCGCCACCAGCGCCGTCGGCGGCTGCACCAACAACCAGGTTGTCGGCCAGTTCCTGCCTGCGGAGCTGCAGACGCTGCTCAACAACCGCGTCGATCCGAACGCGCCGTGGCAGCTGACCACGCTGATGCCGGACGACCGCGAGACCTTCACCGACGTGATGACCTACAACATCACGACCGGCCTCGAAGGCTCGGTCCCCGGCACCGACTGGACCTGGGAAGCGTTCGTCAATCACGGCGAATCGCACACCTTCGCGCGCCAGACGGGCGTCTATGCACTCGAACGCTTGCAGACCGTGCTGACCGCACCTGCTTTCGGTCGCGGTTTCAGTCTCCAAGGTAACCAGGAATCGGGGGGCTTCGGCGCCTCGACCGGGCAGTGCACGACCGGCCTCAACTTCTTCAACACTCCAGCAGGTGGCTTCAGCGAAGACTGCCTCGAAGCCGTACGCGCGGACCTGAAGAACCGTTCGAAGTTCCGCCAGACCATCGTCGAGACCAACCTCCAGGGCGGCCTGTTCGAACTGCCCGCCGGTCAACTCCGTGCTGCGGTCGGCGCCAGCTATCGCGAAATGGACTATGAGTTCCTCAACGATACGCTGACCACCCAAGGTCGCTCCTTCATCGATCAGGCTCTCGGCATCTATCCGAGCGGCGATGCCCGCGGCTTCATCGACGTGAAGGAAGTCTACGGCGAAATGCTGATCCCGGTCCTGGCGGACATTCCGTTCATCCAGGAGTTCAACCTGGAAGTCGGCGGGCGCATGTCGCACTACAGCACCACCGGCACCAGCTGGACCTACAAGATCCTGGGTGATTGGCAGATGACCGACTGGCTGCGTCTCCGCGGCGGCTACAACCGCTCCGAGCGTGCGCCTAACATCGGCGAGTTGTTCCTGGCGGCACAGCAGACCTTCGGCGTGAACAACCGCGGCGACGTCTGCTCGAGGCTCAATCCGAACACCTTCTCGGCCAACCCGGAGAACAACCCGAACGCCGTCGCGGTCGAAGGGGTCTGCCGCGCGCTGATGACCGCCGCCGGTCCGGACGCAATCACCGGCTACTATGGTCCGGTAGGCGGCCCCGTGCCGACGCAATCCACGTCGGGTTTCGGCTTCGCCTTCCCCACCACGGTCGGCAATCCGAACCTGACGCCGGAAACAGCGGACACGTGGACCGCCGGTATCGTCATCCAATCGCCGGTATCGAGCGGGCCGCTCTCGCGGCTGCGGATGTCGGTCGACTTCTACGACATCACGATCAAGGACGCGATTGGCGTGCAAACGATCGGCGCCGTGCAACAGCAGTGCTTCGATGCGATGTTCAACCCCGCCGTGTCCGGAGCCGGCTATGACCCGGCGACTGGCCAACCCAACGCCCAGGCTGTTGCGGCTTCGCAGAATCAATTCTGTCAGTTGCTACCACGCAACCCGACGGGTCAGTTGGGCAACGTGCAGATCACTTACGCCAACAGCGGCCGGGTTCACCTGCGCGGCATCGATGCTCAGGTGGACTGGGGCATCAACGTCGGCCCGGGTACGCTGACATTCAATTCCGTGCTGAACTACCAGATCGAATTCGAAAGCTCGTCGCTCTACCCGGATATTCCGCTGGTAGATTACGTGGGAACCACGGGCGCGGGTGAGAACGGGCTGAATGCCAACGTCTTCGAGTATCGGGCACTCACTACGGTCGGGTACGGCGTCGGACCTTTCAGAGCTGCACTGCAATGGCAGTACTACTCCGGCCTGGAGGACGCTGGCGAAGTTGCTACCCCGGGCGGCACGCCGAACACGGCGCCTTACCCCGATTACCACCTGTTCAACTTCAACAGCAGCTATCAGGTTACAGAGGACATCGGGATCCGGTTCGGCGTCGACAACCTGTTCAACAAGGCGCCGCCGCTGGGTCAGTACAACCCGAACTATGACCTCACTACCGGCCAGCTTCGTGGTGGTTCGTTCTTGTCGGGCGTGCACGACACCAACGGCCGCCGCTACTATCTCGGCGCCAACATTCGCTTCTAATCACAATTCGAACCAAACTTCGGGCGCTCCTTCGGGAGCGCCTTTTTTTTTCGTGCGGGCGGGCATGGTGCTCCGCTGGACAACGATCGATAAAGCGCGAAAATCGTGGGCTCGCGCAGGAGAAGACACATGCCCAAAGCCGTTCGCATCCACACTCTCGGCGGGCCCGAGGTGCTGCAGATCGAGGACCTCCCGATCGGCGAGCCCGGATCGGGCGAAGTGCGCATCCGGGTCGAGGCGGTCGGTCTCAACCGGGCCGAAGCGATGTACCGCGCCGGGCGCTATCCGGTGAAGCCGCAGCTTCCGAGCCTGATCGGCTATGAAGGCGTCGGAGTGATCGAAGCGATAGGCCCCGAAGTGCAAGGGTTCGCAGAAGGCGACCGGGTCTGCGTGCTGCCGATGATCCAGCAGGGCCAGTATGGCATCTGGGCCGAGCAGGCGATCGTGCCGGCGCGAATCCTGCTGCCCGCCCCGCCCGGCCTGAAGCCGGCCGAAGCGGCATCGATCTGGATGCAATACATGACGGCTTACGCGCTGATCGAAGTCGCGGACATCGGCATCGGCGACGGCGTCATCATCCGCGCTGCTTCCTCCAGCGTCGGTATGGCGGCCACGCAGCTGACCAACTGGGCCGGCGCGATCTCGATCGCCTGCACGCGCACCAGCGGCAAGGCGCAGGCGCTGCGCGATCACGGGGCGGCCCACGTCATCGCCACCGACGAGGAAGACCTGATCGCCCGGGTGATGGAGATAACCGGAGGCAAAGGCGCGCGCACCGCGTTCGATCCGGTCGGCGGCCCTTACGTTGACGCCCTGGCGCAGGCGCTCGCCCCGCGCGGCATCCTGTTCATCTATGGCGGTCTCAGCGAGCAGCCGACGCCCTATCCGCACTGGCCCTGCGCGATGAAAGGGCTGTCGATGCGCGGCTGGGTCGCCAGCGAGATCTGGAACCATCCGCACCGTTTCGAGGCGGCGCAGGACAAGATTCTCGCCGGGCTGGCGGGTGGGCAGTTGAAGCCGGTGATCGCCAGGACTTTCGAAGGCCTGGAGCAGATCGCGGCGGCTAACGCATTCCTCGAATCCAATCAGCAGATCGGCAAGGTTGTGGTCACCATCTGACCGGCCCCGGCGCTATTCGGTGACAGGGGCCGTCCCGAGCGCGCGGTAAAGCGCGATGCGCGTGAGGACCACGGCGAAATCGGTTTCCACCTCGCGCCGTCGCGCAGTGTACAGGCTGCGCTGGGCATCGAGATTGGCAAGGAAGTTGTCGATCCCACCGCGATAGCGCGCTTCGGTCAGCTGCGCGGCGTCGGCTGCGGCTTCGCTGTTGGCGCGTACCGCCCGCAACCGCTCGGCCAGCGTCCCCTGCACCGCCAGCGTATCGGCCACCTCGCGAAACGCGAACTGAATCGCGCGCTCGTAATTCGCCAGTGCCGCGTCGCGCTGGGCTTCGCTGATGGCGACATCGGCGCGGCGGCCGCCGGCATCGAAGATCACCTGGCTAACATCGGCGCCCGCGCTCGCGCGAAACGCATCTCCGGAAAAGAGCGCCGAAAGCGAGTCACTGGCCAAGCCCAACAGCCCGGTCAGGGAAATCGACGGGAACAGCCGCGCGCGGGCGACGCCAATGTCGGCATTTGCGGCGCGCAGCTGATACTCGGCCTCGATGATGTCGGGCCGGCGGAGCAGCACGCCCGAGTCGACCCCGGCGGGAAGCGTCTCGATCGAGGCGGTGACTTCGTCCAGGGTCGCCGGCAGCAAGCCGCGGTCGAACTCGGCGCCTACCAGCAGGCGTACGAGGTTTTCGTCCAGAGCGAGCGCCGTGGTCTGCTGCGCCAAGGCTTCTTCCGCCGTGGCCAGGACTTGCTCCGCCTGCCGCAGGTCCGTCCGCGGAGCGATACCGCCATCGAGCCGCAGCCGGGTGATCTCGACCGAGCGCCGCGCGTTGTCGGCGGTATCCTGGGCCACACCGAGCAGCTCGCGGTTGGCCGCGTAGCTTGCCCAAGTGGTGGCGAGATCGCCGATCAGCGCAATCCTGAGCGCTCGGGCCGCCGCCTCGGTCGCCAAAGCTCGCTCGCGCGCCGCGGCGGTCGCGTTGGCCAAGCGGCCGAACAGATCGATCTCGAACGCGGAAATACCGCCGAGCACGCCGAAACTCTGGGTGCTCGGGCCGCTTCCGCCGGTCGCATAATCGGCCGAGCCGCTCGCGCCGACGAGCGGAAACTGGTCCGAACGGGCCGCTCGAACGCGTGCCCTCGCCGCTTCGATATTGGCGGCCGCTATGCGCAAATCGCGGTTGTTGACGAGCGCCTGCTGAGCCAGGGTAAGAAAACGCGGGTCCCGGAACACGTCGGTATAATCGACCGAAGGCAGCGCGGCTTCGCTCTGCAACAGGTAAGCATCCCCCGCCGGCCAAGTCTCCGGAACCGGCGGCGGCGGCGCGTCGTGTGGCGGCGCCAGCGAGCATCCGGCCAGCAGCAAGGCTCCGGCAGCGGCGAACGTCACTCGCATCAAGCAGACGCCTCTTCGCCCGGCTCGGGCAGGTGCAGCTTCTCGCGAGCCATCGCCAGTCCATCGCGCACGCCGCGCCGGACTAGCACGAAGAACAGGGGGATGTAGAACACGGCGAGCAGCGTCGCGGTCAGCATTCCGCCGATGACCGAAGTGCCGATGGCGATCTGGCTGTTCGCGCCCGCGCCCGAGGCCACGGCGAGCGGAATCACGCCGAAGGTGAACGCGAAGCTGGTCATCAGGATCGGGCGAAGCCGGATGCGCGCGGCTTCAAGTGCGGCGTCGATAACGCGGGCGCCTCGCCGCTCTGCCTGCTCGGCGAATTCGATCATCAGGATCGCGTTCTTCGAAGCGAGACCCATCGTCGTCAGCAACCCGATCTGCAGGTAGATGTCGTTCTCCAGCCCGCGGAGCGTTACCGCAAAGACCGCGCCGACCAGGCCCAGCGGGATTACCAACAGCACGGCGACGGGAATGGTCCAGCTTTCATAAAGCGCCGCGAGACAGAGGAACACGACCAGCAGCGACAGCCCGTACAGCAAGGGGGCCTGGCCGGAAGACAGCCGCTCTTCGTACGAAGAGCCGGACCAGGCGACGTTGGTGCCTTCGACCTCGCGCGCGAGTTGCTCGATCCGGTCCATGGCTTCGCCGGAACTGACGCCTTGCGCCGGCTGCCCGGAAATCTGGAATGAAGGAAGCCCCTGGAAGCGCGACAGGCTGGCAGGCGCGGTTTCCCAGCTGGTGCGGGCAAAGGAGGAGAACGGCGCCATCTCGCCGCTCGCGGTACGGACGTACCATTGCCCGAGATCTTCGGGACGGGAGCGGTAGGGTGCGTCACCCTGCACGTAAACGCGCTTGATACGCCCGTTCTCGATGTAGTCGCCCACGTAGCGCCCGCCCCAAGCGGTCGAGAGCGTCGAATTCACGTCGCCAATCGAAAGCCCGTAGGCGCTGAGCCGTTCGGCATCGGTATCCACGCGCAACGACGGCGCATCGGGCAGGTCGCCGAGACGGACGTTGGTGAGCATCGGATCGCGCGAAGCGATCTCGATCAAGCGGTCCCGCGCCGCGGCAAATTCCTCGCGGGACAGCCCGGTGCTGTTGAGGAACT
>CAYTPY010000044.1:9698-15523 GCA_964439725.1 uncultured Erythrobacter sp.
CGGTCCCGCGCCGCGGCAAATTCCTCGCGGGACAGCCCGGTGCTGTTGAGGAACTGCATCGAAAAGCCCGAGGTGTCGCCGAGGCCGCGAACCGCGCCCGGCACCAGCGCGAAGACTTGGGCGTCGCGCAGGCCGCTGAACGCGGCGCGCGTGCGATCGGCGATGGCGCCGGCCGTGTTTTCCGGCCCCTTGCGCTCGTCCCAATGCTTGAGGTTGAGGAAGCCCTGGCCGGCATTCTGCCCGGAAGTGCCCCCACCCCCGCCCGCAACCAGGAACATCGAGTCGATGTTCGCCGCCTCGGCTGTGGTCAGGTATTCGGCAACGGCATCGCGCACTTCCAACGTCCGCGCCTCGGTGGCCCCGGCCGGCAAGCGGAACTGAACCTGCACCCGCCCCTGGTCCTCGCCCGGAATGAAGCCCCCTGGCAGCCGCACGAAGAGCAGGGCCAGCAGAGCGAGCACCAGCGCATAGATGGCGAGGAACAGCCACTTGCGGTCCACCACTTTGCTGACGGAGCGAACGTAGCGGTCCAGCATCCGGTCGAAGGAGCTGTTGAACCAGTTCTTCGCGCTCTCGAGAGACCTGCCGACGCGGCCGCGCGGCTCGGCTTCCGCCCCATGCGCCGGCGGCTTGAGCAAAGTGGCGGTGAGCGCCGGGCTGAGAATGAGCGCCACGAAGACCGAGAGGACCATGGCCGTAATGATGGTCAGCGCGAACTGGCGGTAGATCACGCCGGTCGAGCCCCCGAAGAACGCCATCGGCACGAACACCGCCGAAAGCACCAGTCCGACCGCAACGAGCGCGATCTGCAGCTCTCCCATCGATTTGATGGTCGCTTCTCGCGGAGTCATCCCCGGGTTCTCGTGCATCAGCCGCTCGACGTTCTCGACGACCACGATCGCGTCGTCGACGAGCAAGCCGATGGCTATGACCAGCCCGAACAAAGTCAGCGTGTTGACCGAAAAGCCGGCGAAATAGAGCACGGCGAAGGTCCCCAGCAGAACCACGGGGACCGCGATTGCGGGTATCAGCGTCGCACGCCAGCTCTGCAGGAACACGAACATCACGATCACCACGAGGATGATCGCTTCGAGCAGCGCCTTCACCACCTGGTTGACCGAAAGCCGGATAAAAGAGGTCGTATCGTTGGCGTAGGCGTAGCTGAGGCCTTCCGGGAGGTTTCGGCTCAGTTCCTCCATCATGGCCTTCACCGCGTCGGCGGTTCGCAGCGCATCGGCCCCCGGCGAGAGCGAGATCGCCATCCCCGCGCTGGGGTGGCGGTTCATCTGCATGATCGTGTTGTAGCTTTGCGCGCCGACTTCGACCCGGGCCACGTCCTTCAGGCGGACGACCGAGCCGTCGCTCTGCGTCTTGACCAGGATGTTCTGGAACTCTTCGGCGGTCTCGAGCCGCCCCTGGGCTTTGACCGTGGCGTTGAGCATCTGGTCGTCGGCCGAAGGCTGGCCGCCGATCTCGCCTGCCGCGACTTCGGCGTTCTGGGTGTTGATTGCGTTGATCACATCGTTCGGAACCAGCGAGAACGAGGCCAGCCGGTGCGGATCGAGCCATATCCGCATCGCGTGGGCCGATCCGAAAACGTTGACGTCGCCCACACCGTCGACGCGCGACAATGTGTCCTGGATGTTCGAGGTCAGATAGTCCGCCACGTCTTGGTGCGAACGGGTGTTGGTGGTGTCGAACACGCCGACCATCAGCAGCATGTCAGAGTTCGACTTGGTTACCGACACGCCCTGGCGCTGCACGTCCTGCGGCAGCCGCGACAGGGCCTGCTGCACGCGATTCTGCACCTGGACTTGGGCAATGTCGGGGTCGGTGCCCTTGGCGAACGTCACCGAGATGTTCGCACCGCCGCGCGAATTGGAGCCAGAGCTGAAGTAGAGCAGGCCGTCGATGCCGGTGAGTTGCTGCTCCAGGACCTGGGTGACGCTGTTTTCGACCGTTTCGGCGGAGGCGCCGGGATAGCTCGCGCGGATGTTGACCTGGGTCGGCGCGATATCCGGGTATTGTTCGATCGGCAGCTGGGTCAGCGCGCCGACGCCGAACAGCATGACGATGATCGCCAGCACCCAGGCGAAGATCGGCCGATCGACGAAGACGCGTGACACTGGCGGCTATTCCTCGGCCGCGCCGGCGGGAGCCGCGGGCGCGCCGATCCTCTGCGGCGCTGAAGCCGGGACGGCACGCACCGCATCGCCGTGCTTGATGTTGCCGAGGCCCTGGGTGATGACCCTGTCGCCGGCCTGGAGACCGTCCGTGACCACCCAGTTGTTACCGACGGTGCGATCGGCAGTGATCTTGCGCCGCTCCGCCTTGCTCTCGGCGCCGACCACATAGACGAAGGCCGAGCCATCGAAGTCGCGCAGCAGCGCCTGCTGCGGAATGAGGAGCGCGTCGGGCTGCACCGCCTGGTCGAAGATCGCCCGGACGAACATGCCCGGCAGCAGCAGGCCGTTCGGGTTCGGGAACTGGGCCCGCATGGTGATGCTGCCGGTGTCGGGATTGACCACGACTTCGGAGAATTGGACCGTGCCGGTGATCGGATAGAGGCTGCCGTCCTCGAGCTGCAGCCGCGCGGTGGTGCTGCCGCGCTCCAGGTCGCCGCGGGCAATCGACTGGCGCAGCGCGGTCATCTCCGCACTCGATTGCTGGATGTCGACGTAGATCGGATCGATCCGCTGTATCACGGCCAGCGGATCGCCCTGGTTGGCGCTGACCAGCGCGCCGACGGTCGACAGGGCGCGGCCGATCCGCCCGCTGATCGGGGCCGAGACGGTCGTGTAGCGCAAGTTGATCCGCGCGGTCTCGAGCGCCGCCTCGCTCTGCGCCACGCTGGCGCGCGCGATCCGCGCCTGGGCTGCGGCGTCGGTATATTCCTGCTGCGAGACCGCTTCCATTTCGGCCAGCGGGCGATAGCGCTCGGCCCGCGCGACGGCGGCTTCGGCATTGGCACGGGCGCTGGCAAGGTTGGCCTCGGCCTGATTGACCGCCGCCCGATAAAGGCTCTCGTCGACCCGGAACAGCGGCTGCCCGGCGCGGACGAACTGCCCTTCGGTGAACAGCCGCTGGCGGATGTGGCCGTTGATCTGCGGGCGCACTTCGCTGGTCTCGTAAGCGACCGTGCGCGCCGGCAACGTCGCGGACATGATCACGTCCTCGGTTACGACCTCGATGACACCAACCTCAACCGCGCGCGGCTCCCCCGGTCCCTCGGCTTCCGAGCATGCGGCGACCATGACGGCGGAGCCGAGCACGAGGGCGTAAATGGCCGAACGCTTCAAGGCCGCGGCAGCAGGTTTCAGGAATTGGGCCATCGCTTCCGTCCATTCGCAAAGAACGCGGCTGCCGCAAGCCACAATACCCCTTAGCGACAATCTGCGACATGTCCGGCAAGTTTCGGACGAGGCGCCCGGCTGCCTCAATTGGCGATCGAGCGGCTGCTACGCGGCCAGGTCGTTCGGCTCCCGGAGGAGTTGCAGGAGTTGCTCCGAAGGGATCGGGCGGCTGATCAAGTAACCTTGCGCCATGTCGCAGCCCACGCTGCGGAGGAATGCCAGGCACTCAGGCTCCTCGACGCCTTCGGCCACCACTTTCAGCCCAAGTGCATGAGCCAGCTCCACCGTCGACCGGACGAGTACCGCATCGTCGTGATTGCAGTGCGCGTGCTGCACAAAGGCGCGGTCGATCTTCAGTTCGTTGAGCGGGAGCTGTTTGAGGTAGCTGAGCGTCGACTGTCCCGTGCCGTAATCGTCGATGGAGATCGCGATGCCCATGTCCCTGAAGGACCGCAGCGCCGCGGCCGCCGCCTCGGGATCGCGCATCGCGGCGGACTCGGTCACCTCGAAGGTCAAGCTACCAAGGGGCACCTCGCTGGTCCGGATGAGATCGCGGAGCTGCGCGTTGAATTCGGCATCGTCCAGCAACTTGGCGGAAACATTGACAGCTGCGGTGATCTCGCGCCCAGCCGCGCGCCACAGCTGCAGATCGGCGATGGCGCGGCGCAACACGAACAGCGTCAGCCCGCCGACGCGGCCGCTTCGCTCCGCCAATGGAATGAACAAGTCCGGGCGCATGAAGCCGTGCACCCGATGGTTCCAGCGAACCAAGGCTTCTACGCTGGCAATCGAGCCTCGCGCTATATCGAGCTTAGGCTGGTAAACCACTGAAAGATCGTTGTTATCAATCGCTTCATCGAGTTCGCCCAGCAGCGAAAGTTCGCGCTCGACCTCTTCCTCGTCGCCCGCGTTGTGAAGATGCCAACTGGCGCCTTCGGTCTTACCGCGCGCGGCCGCAACCGCCGCGTTTCCGATCACGCGCGCTGCATCGCTTGCATCGCCGCGAGCGTAACCGAGCGCCAGCGTCACGTCGACACGGCGGCCCCGGACCTCGATCGGATGAAGCATGGCCGCTTGGACCGCGCCGAGCCGCCGATCCAGTTCGACTTCGGCGTCGCAGCGCCAGGCCAGGACCCGGCCGTCGATCCGGTAGATCGTCGCGCCCCCCTCCACGTGACTGAGGCGATCACGCACCCGCAGGATCAGTTCAGCCGTCGCTTCGGCACCCAAGCTGGCACCGATCTTATCCAGAGAACCAATCCTTGCGGCGACCACGCCGCTGGCTCCCATTGCGCTCAAGTCGTTGGCCATGGCCTTGCGATTCGGCAACCCGGTCTCCGCATCGTGGAACAAGCGGTGCCGAGCGGCGGCAAGGAGCCGCATTCCGGTGACGGCCACGCTGGTCAACAGAACGAGGACGAGAGCGGGAGCGAGTTCGAGGTACCAGCGGGCTAGAACCTGTGCGGCAAGAGCCACTCCGAAGAGAACAAGCGGCGCGCCGATCGTTGCGAGGACCAGTCCCCGCCGTGACTTCGTGCGCGCGATCAGCCAGGCCAAAACCCCGGCGAGCGGCAGGGCCAGCGGCCACCCCGCTTCCTTGGGGGAGCCGTCCATCAGCGTCTCCGCTGCGAGCGCCTGTATCACCACGCCCGGTAGGACCCCGTGTACCGGCACAACATAGCGATCCCCCATTTCGACCGCGGTCGCACCAATCAGGACGTGCTTCCCGGCAAGCTCCGACGGATCGAAGTTGCCGCGGGCTATGTCGACGAAGCTGTGACGGGGAATCGAGCTGGGATCGATGGCAAAGTCGATGGGGAAATCCACACCAGCGCGGCCTTCTACTCCCGCGATCATCGCAGCCAGGGAGGGACGCGGCATGTGCTCGGTGATGATGCCGAAAGGCGCGCGCCGCACATATCCGTCGCTGCTCGGCAAAATGCTTACGGCTGCAGCAAGCGAGTGCTCCCGCAATGGGGCAATAGGCAGCGAGTCCGTCCAACCCTCCTGACCTCCACCGGCACGCTGGCGGAATGTGGGCAGGATGACCTTTCCGTCAGCCCGTCTCAGCGCTTCTGCAAGGGCGGCATCCTCTGCCGGGATGGAGCGTGACGAAAAATCGACGTCGAACGCGATCGAGGACACTCCGGCACCATGCAGCGCGTCGATGGCCTGGGCATGGTGGCTCCGCGGCCACGGCCAGCGATCGATGGACGATATGCTCCGTCCGTCGATTTCGACGACATGGAGCTGCCCGCTCGATGGGTGCGCCCGGCGCTCCCAGGCGATCTCCTGCAGGGCGCGCTCGAGTGAGCCGCCGGCGCCGGTGAGCGCTGTTGCCAGCGCCACCGCCATCGCGGCAGCAAGGGCGAGTAATCTCCAATAACGCTCGCAAAGCTGGCCCATAGGCATCCGCTCACCTCTCAAGCGAGAAGATAGCCGTCGTGCCCTAAAGTTCGGTCAACGCCGAGC
>CAYTPY010000045.1:0-15372 GCA_964439725.1 uncultured Erythrobacter sp.
GAGCCGATCAGGTAGAGCACGCTGGCTCCGTCGATGTAGAACGTGCCGCCGGGCGTCTCGATCTTCTCGTCGAAAGGCTGGGCCTCCGTGACGTAATCGACCGAGTAGGCGAGACCCGAGCAGCCGCGGCGCGGGGTCGATAGCTTGACGCCCACCGCATCCTGGGGCGCTTTCGCCATCAAAGCGGCCACACGGGCTTCGGCGGCGGGAGTCAGCTTCACGGCTGCGGGACGCTGGCGGGTCTTTGTTTCGATCATATCGCTTCCGAAATGGGGTCTTTGGCTGGGGCTACAACATGCCCAGCTCGAGCCGGGCCTCGTCGGTCATCTTGGCGGGATCCCACGGCGGGTCCCAGACCAGCGTGACCTCCGCGTCCCGGACGCCGGGCACGGACAGGACCCGCATCTCGACTTCCCCCGGCATCGATTCGGCGACCGGACAATGGGGTGTGGTTAAAGTCATCGTCACGGTGACATCGCTGTCCTCCGTCACATCCACCCCATAGATCAAACCAAGGTCGTAGATGTTCACGGGAATTTCCGGATCGTAGATGCTTTTCAGCGCATCGATCACGCTCTCATAGAGCGCGCCGCCGGGTGAGGTCGGATCGTCCGTCTGCGGCTTCTGCGCCAGGAACCCATTGAGATAGTCGCGCTTACGCTCGAGCTTTTCCTGCGCGGTTTCCTCGGCCGCGTCCTCGACGCGCGCCCGCGGCGGCGCTTCCACCCCGTCAACTTCCTCTACGGTGAAGCGCTTGTCGGCTTCCTCCATCATCCGAAAATCCTCTTGGTTCGCTCAATTCCGCGCAGCAGCGCGGCGACATCGTCTTCGTCGCTGTAGAGTCCAAAACTCGCCCGCGCCGTGGCAGACACGCCCAGCCTGTCCATAAGCGGCTGCGCGCAATGGTGCCCGGCCCGGATAGCGACGTTCTCTTCATCCAATATGGTACCCAGATCGTGGGGGTGAATACCGCCGAGCTCGAAACTGACGATACCGGCGCTGTCCTCGGGCCCAAACAAGCGGACGTCGTTCATCTGGCGCAGCGCATCGCGAAGCTTCGTCACGAGCCGGGTTTCATGCGCATGAATGGCTTCTAGCCCAACGCTAGCGACGTAATCGCAGGCGGCGGCCAGGCCGATCGCCTCAACGATCGCGGGCGTCCCCGCCTCGAACCGCTGCGGCGGCGCGGCGAATGTCGTCTTGGCGAAGGTGACTCGCTCGATCATCGCGCCGCCACCCTGCCACGGTGTCATTGCCGCGAGTAGGTCCTGACGGCCCCACAGGGCCCCGATGCCGGTGGGGCCGTAGAGCTTGTGGCCCGAGAACGCGTAGAAATCGCAATCGAGAGCGACGACGTCGACTGGCAGGCGGGGCACGGCTTGGCAGCCGTCGAGCAGCAGCTTAGCACCCACCGAGTGGGCGAGGTCCGCCGCCCGCGGCGCATCGAGCACTGAGCCGAGCACGTTCGAGACATGCGCGAACGCTACCATCGAGTGTTCAGGCGTCAGCATGCGCTCGGCAGCATCGAGGTCGATCTTGCCGTCCTCGGTGAGCGGGCAGACGTCGACCTGCCAGCCGGCGAGCTGCCACGGGACGATGTTGGAGTGATGCTCCAACTCGGAGAGCAGCACGCGCCCCTTCTCGGGGTAGCTGTAGGCGACGAGGTTGATCGCTTCGGTTGCGCCGCGGGTGAAGACGATCTCGTCCTCGCGCACGCCGATGAACGCCGCGACCCGTCGCCGCGCCGCCTCGTAGCCGAGCGTCATTTCGGCCGAGCGCGTGTACACGCCGCGGTGGACGGTGGCGTAGTCGGCTCCGATGGCCTTGGCGACCGCGTCGATGACGGCTTGCGGCTTCTGCGCGGTGGCGGCGGAATCGAGGTAGTGCCAAGGGGTGCCGTCAGGGTTTAAGAGCCCGGGGAAGCCGAACTTCCAATCCCGCTCTCGCCGACGGGTGGAGTTAGGGGTGGGGGTGTCGGAGGAAAGCGTTACGGGCCCACCCCCGGCCCCTCCCGCCGGCGGGAGGGGAGACTTAAGTGCCTCGCTCATCCCTTGTCCCCCAGCGCTTCGAGCGCGGCATCGAGCAGCTTGTCGCGCTCGCTGTCGTCCTCCAGCGCCACGAAGGCATCGGCGATGAAGGCGCGGACCAGCAGCTTCTGGGCCAACTCGGGCGGCAGCCCGCGCGCGGCCATGTAGAAGCGGGCGGCTTCGTCCATCTGGCCGATTGCGGCGCCATGGGCGCACTTCACGTCGTCGGCGAAGATCTCGAGCTCGGGCTTGGCGTTGGCCGAAGCGCCGCGTTCGAGCAACAGGGCCTTGAAGTCCTGCGCCGCGTCAGTCTTTTGTGCCTCCCGAGCGACTTCGATGCGGCCCAGGAAATTGCCCGTGGCGGTGCCCCAGTGGACTGCGCGCACGACTTGTTCCGATGTGGCGTCGGGTTCCGCATGAATGGTGCGGGTGACGAACTCGCGTGTCGCCTCGCCGCCGCCGATGGTGACGCCGCCGAACTGGAAGTGCGCGCCTTTGGCGAGCCGGACTTCGACTTCGAGGCGCCCGTAGTCGCTGCCCGCGATGACCGCGAAGAGCTCAGCGCGCGCGCCCTCGCCCACGATGAGGCGCACCCGGTGCAGCTCGGGCGCCGAGCCGCCGAGGATCAGGCACTTGCCGCGGGTTTCTCCGGGAGCGAGCGTGATCTCCTTCCACTCGCCGAACGCCTGGGGCGCGAGCTTCCCCACCGCTTCAAAGTCGGCGTAGCGCCACTCCTCGTCGCGCTGGGACGGAAGGGCCACGAGCTCGTTCATGCCGCCACCGCCTCGTAGCCTTCGCTTTCGAGCTGGTGCGCGAGTTCGGGGCCGCCAGTCTTCACGATGCGGCCCTTCGAGAGGACGTGGACGAAATCGGGCCGCACGTAATCGAGCAGGCGCTGGTAGTGGGTAATCAGGAGCACGCCCTTGTCGGGGCGGCGCATGATCGCATTAATACCTTCGCCGACAATCTTCAGCGCGTCGATATCCAGGCCGGAATCGGTCTCGTCGAGGACGGCAAACGTGGGATCGAGAATACCCATCTGCACCATTTCGGCGCGCTTCTTCTCTCCGCCGGAGAAGCCGACGTTCACCGGACGCTTGAGCATTTCCATGTCAATCCGCAGCAGCGCCGCCTTCTCGCGGGCCAGCTTGAGGAATTCACCCCCCGAAAGAAGCGCTTCATTTCGCGCTGAACGCTGCGCATTGAGCGCTTCACGCAGGAACTGAACGTTCGAAACGCCGGGGATTTCGACCGGGTACTGAAAACCGAGGAACAAACCGGCGGCAGCCCGCTCATGCGGTTCGAGCGAAAGCAGGTCCTGACCGGCGAACGTGACCGAGCCGTCGGTCACCTCGTACCCTGGCCGCCCGCCGAGCACGTAGGCCAGCGTCGACTTGCCCGCGCCGTTGGGCCCCATGATGGCGTGGACTTCGCCGGCACCGACTTCAAGCGTCAAGCCGTCGAGGATTGGCGTGTCGCCAACGGTGGCGTGGAGGTTATCGATCTTGAGCATGTGTCTTCCTGTGCGGCGCGCGGTTCGGCCGTGAATAGTGCTGGTTGGGGTTCGCCTCGCGGTGCGCGCGGGCGGCGTCCTTTTTGTCGGCGATGCGCATCCGCATGCCAGCGGTGATGCGCGCGAGCACATCGTCGATGTTCTCGAGAATGTCCGCTGCCTTGATCCGCATCACCCGCACGCCAACGGCCTCCAGGCTCTTGTCGCGGCGCGTGGCGATCACGTCGGGCTCTTCCTCGTCGATCGAAATCGCCATACCGAGGCTGTGGCAATTGAAGTCCACGATCGCCGAACCGATGACCGCATAGCGCTTGAAGGTATGACGACCGAGGTCCGCCTTGGCGAAGCGTTCCGCCAGGATCTTATGGGCCTCGCTCGGATGACGACGCATGTCTCGCGCGCGCTCATGCAGCGCGTCGAGCCGCTTGCCGGATATCTCCCAGCCGCGGCCTTTCTTCTTGAGCTCCGGCGGAGCCTCGGTCGCGGGCTTGAGCTTGAGGGTGCGGTTCTCGGTCACCCGACACTCCCTTCAAGGCTGATCCCGAGCAGCTTTTGGGCTTCGACCGCGAACTCCATCGGCAGTTGCTGCAGCACTTCCTTGGCGAAACCGTTGACGATCAGCGCCACGGCTTCCTCTTGGCCCAACCCGCGCTGCATCGCGTAGAACAGCTGGTCGTCGCTGATCTTGCTGGTGGTCGCCTCGTGCTCGATCTGCGCCGTGGGATTCTTGACCTCGATGTAGGGCACGGTGTGTGCGCCGCAGTCGTGGCCGAGCAGCAAGCTGTCGCACTGGGTGAAGTTGCGTGCACCGTCGGCATTGGCGGCTACCCTAACGAGGCCGCGATAAGTGTTGTTCGATTTACCCGCGCTGATCCCTTTGGAGATGATCGTGCTGCGGCTGCCCTTGCCGTTGTGGATCATCTTGGTCCCGGTATCGGCCTGCTGGTGATTGTTGGTGACCGCGACGGAGTAGAACTCGCCGACCGAATCCTCGCCGTTCAGAACGCAGCTCGGGTACTTCCAGGTCACTGCAGAGCCGGTTTCGACCTGGGTCCAGGAGATCTTGCTTCGAGCGCCCTGGCACAGGCCGCGCTTGGTGACGAAGTTGTAGATCCCGCCCTTGCCCTCGGCGTCACCTGGGTACCAGTTCTGCACCGTCGAGTACTTGATCTCGGCATCGTCTAGCGCGACCAGTTCGACCACCGCGGCGTGGAGCTGGTTCTCGTCGCGCATTGGGGCCGTGCAGCCTTCGAGGTATGAGACGTAGCTGCCCTTCTCCGCGATGATCAGCGTCCGTTCGAATTGGCCGGTGTTCTCGGCATTGATGCGGAAATAAGTGCTGAGCTCCATCGGGCAGCGCACGCCTTCGGGGATGTAGACGAATGTCCCGTCCGAAAAGACCGCACTGTTAAGCGTGGCGAAGTAGTTGTCGCGCTGCGGCACCACGCGGCCGAGCCACTTCTTCACCAGTTCCGGATGCTCGCGGATTGCCTCGCTGATCGAGAGGAAGATGACGCCCGCCTTCATCAGCTCTTCGCGGAAGGTGGTAGCCACCGATACGCTGTCGAAGACAGCATCGACCGCGACTTTGCGCGCGCCTTCCACCCCGGCGAGGACTTTCTGTTCCTCGATCGGAATGCCGAGCTTTTCGTAGACCCGCAGAATTTCCGGGTCGACTTCGTCGAGACTGCCGAGCGCCTCCTTCTTCTTGGGCTCGGCGTAGTAGTAAGCGTCCTGATAGTCGATCGGCGGATAGCCGATCTTGGCCCAATTCGGCTCCTCCATCTCCTGCCACAAGCGGAACGCCTTGAGCCGCCACTCGAGCATCCACTCGGGCTCGTTCTTCTTGGCCGAGATGAAGCGCACAGTGCTCTCGTCGAGCCCCTTGGGTGCAAACTCCTGCTCGATATCGACGGACCAGCCGTGCTCGTAGTCGGCGACTCGCGCGGCCGCTTCACGGGCGTCCTGGTCCTGGATGTCTATGTCTTCGGTCATGCAGATACTCTCGGCTGCGCTAGGCGGGTCAGCGGAACGTCCGCTAAGGCCCCGCGCAGGGCTTCATTAACAACGCTCCAGTGGGGACGGACACTGCAGCAGGTTTCAATCGCACACGCCTGGCCGCCCTGTTCCACGCACGATGTCAGCGCGATCGGGCCCTCGACGGCCTCGATGATGTCCGCCAGCGAGATGGCCGCGGCCGGACGGGCGAGTTGAAGTCCGCCGCCCGCTCCGCGCGTCGAACGCAGCAGCCCAGCACGTGAAAGCAGGCTGACGACCTTCTGCACCGTGGGTGCGGGCAGGCCCGTCTCGCAAGCCAACTCGGCCGCGGAGACCCGCGCCGAGCCGCAGTGGCGCGAAGCGGCGCACATCGTGACGACAGCGTAATCAGCCATGCTGGATAAGCGCATTATTGCGAACTATTCTCAAATCAGAGCAAATCGCTCCGATTACACTTAGGCGCGGTGCCGACGGAATTCAAACAACCGCAACTTTCGCACGGACAAAAAAAGGCGGCCCCGGAAACCGGAGCCGCCTGAAAGTCGAGAACTCGTTGCTGGAATGCACCGAGCCCTTCGGGTCGCAAGCCCGCCCTACGCCGCCGTGCGGCCGAATGCTTGTAGAAAGGCGACACAATCTGCCCGATGTGCGAAAATGTATCAGAGCTGTCGCCATATGCCGCCATCGACAGCCAGCACGGGTGCTGTCATAGGCCCCGCCCGTGCCTTATCGCCTGCTTCGGCCCGCGCTGTTCACGCTCGATCCCGAGTGTGCTCATGGCCTGGCCATTACCGCGCTGAAAACCCTGCCACGCAAACCTGCTCCTGTGGGCGGTGCGCTGGCGATGGAAGTCGCCCGTATCCTTTTCCCCAATCCGGTCGGGATGGCGGCCGGTTTCGATAAGGACGGCGAGGTTCCCGACGCGCTGCTGGGCCAAGGATTCGGCTACGTCGAAGTCGGATCGATCACGCCGCGCCCGCAAGCCGGCAATCCGAAACCGCGCCTGTTCCGCCTTGCGGAGGACCGCGCGGTGATCAACCGCATGGGTTTCAACAACAGCGGCGCGGCTGCCGCGGCGGTCCGCTTGGCTGCGCGGGCGAAGCACGGTGTCCTCGGCATCAACATCGGGGCGAACAAGGATTCGGCCGATCGGATCGGCGATTATGCGCAGATGACGCAGCTCATGGCGCCGCTCGCCTCTTACCTCGCGGTCAATATTTCGAGTCCCAACACGCCGGGCCTGCGCGCGCTGCAGGACGAAAGCGCACTGACCGCACTTCTCGATGCGGTGCTCGACGCACGAGGCGAGGCCGGACCTCCAGTATTCCTCAAAGTGGCGCCCGACCTGGAACCGAACGACATTGAGGCCATCGCACGAATCGGCATCGACAAGCGGTTGGGGGCCCTGATTGTGTCCAACACGACCGTTTCGCGCCCTACGCTTCGATCGCGCCATGCGGCTGAGGCCGGAGGCTTGTCGGGCGCGCCGCTCAAAGCGCTGGCGCTGCAGCGGGTCCGCGATTTCCGCCAGGCCACGGGCGGTGCGCTCCCTCTGATTGGAGTGGGCGGGATCGCAACCGCTGGCGACGCTTGGGAGCGCATTCGTGCCGGCGCCAGCCTGGTCCAGGTCTATAGCGCGATGATCTACGAAGGTCCGAGCATCGCCCGGCGCATCGTACGTGGGATCGAGGCGTTGATGAGGCGCGACGGGTTCACCTCCATTGCCGAGGCGGTGGGAAGCGAATAGCAGCCCTGTGATGCTTGCCCGGATCCTGCTGCTTCTGGCCCCTTTGACGCTAGGCGCCTGCGTCACGACTATTGCTCCTACCGCTAGTGGTGCGGCTCAGTCTCGCGGGTCCTTACCCGACGGAGGCGTCGTCAGCGCTGCCGATCCTCGCGCCGCCGAGGCGGGAGCCGAGATGCTGCGCCGCGGCGGCAGCGCCACCGACGCCGCTATTGCGACGATGCTGGCCCTGACCGTGGTCGAACCGCAGAGCTCGGGCATTGGCGGCGGCGGCTTCCTTTTGCACCATTCCGCTGACGGGACGATCCAGACGCTCGACGGCCGCGAGGCGGCACCCGCCGCGGCGACTTCCGACTGGTTCCTGGGCCAGGACGGTCGACCGCTGCCTTTCATGGAGGCAGTCCTGTCGGGACTGAGCGTTGGCGTGCCGTCCAACATCCGCCTCGCCGCCGAAGCCCATGCGCGGCATGGCCAGCTTCCCTGGGCGGACTTGTTCGCGCCGGCCATCACGCTTGCCCGCGACGGCTTCATCATGACGGAGCGATTTCGCGAGTTCCTGGAGCGGGCACCGAACCGCGCCGCGGCCGATACGGAAGGGCGGGCGCTGTTCTATGACGCCGCCGGCGAGCCCCTCGCCGCCGGAACCCGGGTGCGCAATCCAGAGCTTGCACAGACACTCCAGCAGATCGCGAGCGAAGGTCCCGGGTGGTTCTACACCGGAGAACACGCGGCGGAAATCGCGACAGCTGTCGCGGCGCGAACCCCGCGTCCCGGCATGACGGTGAGCGACCTGACGACATACGACGTCAAGGAACGGCCGGTCGTTTGCGGCGATTACCGCACCTACCGGATCTGCGGGATGGGGCCGCCATCGTCAGGCGCGACCACCGTCTTTGCCATTCTCAAGCAGTTGGAGCGATTCGACTTGGGCGCCTTGGGCCCTCGGTCGGCTGAGTTCTGGCACCTTTTCGCCGAGTCGCAGCGGCTCGCGTTCGCCGACCGCGAGCGATATCTCGCCGACAGCGACTTCGTCTCGGTCCCGATCCCAGGCTTGATGGACCCGAACTACCTCGCCGCGCGCGGTGCGCTGATTGATCCTGACCGCCGTCTCGCCACGGTGGCACCCGGCACGCCCGCAGGTATCGCTGTGATTGCTCCGGACGGCGACGAGCCGCGGGACAGCGGTACATCTCACTTCGTGACCATCGACCGGGCCGGCAACGCGGTAACTTATACCTCCACGATTGAAGGCTCCTTTGGGTCGGGCATCATGGTCGGCGGCTACTACCTGAACAACGAGCTGACCGACTTCAGCTTCACGCCCGAGGTAGACCGCCGGCCGGTCGCGAATCGCGTCGAGGGCGGCAAGCGGCCCCGTAGCTCAATGGCGCCAACATTGGTCTATGATGCGCAGGGCGAACTCGTGCTTGCCATCGGTGCCGCGGGCGGCTCGACGATCCCGGTGCAAGTCGCAAGAGCGCTCATCGGCGTGATCGACTTCCGCTTGCCTTTGCACGAGGCGATCGCGCTGCCGGTGCTGTTCTCGCCGGGCGAGAGGATCACCATCGAGCAGGGAAGCATGCTGGAAGCAATGCTGCCGCAGTTGCAGACGCTTGGTCATGAAGGAATCACGGCGCGGGCTCTGCCGCTCAAGATCAACGGAGCGCAGCGCACACCGGCAGGCTGGGTCGGTGCCGCCGATCCGCGCAGCGAAGGTGCCGCGGTTCACGAGTAATGGCGGCGTCGGAAGGGCCGCCTCTCCGACCGCCTGCGCAATTATCCGTATGAGTCGCCGAGGACTTCCTTGGCGCTGTGCCAGCTAAAACGAGGCATAGGTGCGGAGCCATGGTCGCCGGCTCCAGCCATGAGCGTGAACATTCCGGCAATAAGAAGTGGCGCACACCAAGGTGGTTCGATGAGGGACGCGAACGAACAAGTAGAGCGTAGCCCGCTCCTGCGTGGGCAGCGCATGGAGGGCATGGCTTTGCCAGAGCCCGCGAATGAAACGACGGGCGCCGAGCAGCGCAGCGCGCCGCGCTTTACGCTGTTGATCCGTTCGGCAAAGCTTGTCAGCACAGATCACGAGTTCCTGTGCGTCATCCGCGACGCTTCGGAAACCGGAGTCAGCGTTCGCCTGTTCCATCCGCTCCCGGCGCAAATTCCGCTCGCGCTGGAGCTGCCCAACGGTGACCGGCACCCGCTGGAACGCGTCTGGGAGTCCGAGGGCAAGGCGGGTTTCCGGTTCTCGGAGGCCACCAGCTTCGAGCGCCTGGTGGAAATGCCGAGCCGCTTCTCCAAACGCGGCCTTCGTGTTCGCGTAGAAGTGCCTTGCGACCTGCTGGTCGGGCTGCGGTGGGTTCCGGCGATGATCGGCAACTTGTCCCAGCAAGGCGCACTGATCCGCACTCAGGAGCGGCTGTCACTCGTCCAGCGCGTGAAGCTTCGCGCCGAAGGCATGCCCGTCGTTGCGGCCAGGGTCCGTTGGCGCCGCACCGACGACTACGGCCTCAGCTTCGAGGATACCTTTCAGTTCGCCGAGCTGGCGCAACTGGCGTTCCAGCTACAGAGCGGCGAGGGCGCAACGCGCCGGTAAGCCCCGTCCGCTGCCCCAGCTTTGCGTCAGGCCGGCCTGAACTTCATCGCCAGCCCGTTCATGCAATACCGCAGCCCGGTGGGCTTGGGGCCGTCGTTGAAGACGTGGCCCAAGTGGCCACCGCAGTCGGCGCAGTGAATTTCGCGGCGGGGGTACCCGATTTTGTAGTCGGTCTTGCTGCCAACGGCGCCCGGCAGCGGTCGATAGAAGCTGGGCCAGCCCGTGCGGCTGTCGAACTTGGTCTCGCTCGAGAACAGCTCGTTGTCGCAGCCGGCGCAGACGAAAGTGCCCTTACGCTTCTCCTTGTCGAGTGGGGAGCTGAACGGCCGTTCGGTATCTTCCTGGCGCAAGACCCGGTACTGGGCCGGCGTCAGACGCCGTTTCCACTCAGCGTCGCTGTACGAGACGCGAAAGGATTTGGCTTGCGCTTCGCCGCCGCAGGCAGCGAGAATGGGGAGCGCTATGCCTGCGCCGAGCCAAGCGAGGGCGGAACGGCGATTGGTTTGATGCGTCATGGCGCCAAGCTTATAGCACCTTTCTGGACCGTTTGCTGAACGTTGATGAAACGGATGCGCGCAGGCCGCGGTTCCGCTTCGCCTCGTGGGCGCCGGATTTCATCACCCTCTTGCGACACAGCGCGGCGTTGCCTCTGTGCCGACAGCGACCGCGTCGCCGAAGGGCCCTTTGGAGCCAGACAGATCGATCAGGCCACCGCCCGCAACCGCGTCGCAAGATTGCCGCCTTCGCTGCGTTCCCCTAGCCCCAGAGGCGCCGCCGTAGGGCGGCGCAAACGAAACGGAGCGACCGAATTGTGGCCGAGGCCGCGGACATCGCCGAGCTCAAGGAGCGGCTGAGGGCCGAGGCGCGCGCGCTCGGCTTTGCCGCGGTCGGCTTCGCGCCGGCCGCGGACGATCCGGTTCGCGCCGAGCGGCTGCGGCAATGGCTGGCGGCGGGCGCTCACGGCGAGATGACGTGGATGGAAGACCGCGCCGAGGTCCGACAGGGCCCGCAGTCGATGTGGCCCGAGGCGCGCAGCGTCATTGCACTGGGCATGAGTTATGCGCCCGGAGTGGATCCACTGGCGCTGGAGAGCGACCCGGAACGGGCGCGCATCTCGGTCTATGCGCAGGGCGGCGACTATCACGACACGGTGAAGAAGGCGCTGAAGGCGCTGGCGCGATGGCTGATGGGCGAGGCCGGCAAGATCGGCATCGATGTCCAGCTCAAGGTCTTCGTCGATACCGCGCCGGTGATGGAAAAGCCGCTCGGCCAGGCGGCGGGCTTGGGCTGGCAGGGCAAGCACACTAACCTCGTCAGTCGCGAACACGGTTCGTGGCTGTTCCTCGGCGCCATCTACACGACGCTGCCGTTCGAGCCGGACCCCGAGCATGACGAGCGCTGCGGATCGTGCACTGCCTGCCAGGATGCCTGCCCCACCCAGGCTTTCCCGGCCCCGTTCCAGCTCGATGCGCGGCGCTGCATTTCCTATCTGACGATCGAGCTAAAAGGACCGATCCCGCACGAATTCCGCGCGGCAATGGGCAATCGCATCTACGGCTGCGACGATTGCCTGGCGGTTTGCCCGTGGAACAAGTTCGCGCAAGCCGCCGCGCGGCACAAGGCGTTCCTGCCGCGGGCCGAGCTGGCGGCGCCGCGGCTCGCCGAGCTGCTGGCGCTCGACGATTCCGGCTTCCGCAAGCTGTTCTCAGGATCACCGATCAAGCGGATCGGCCGCGACCGCTTCGTCCGCAATTGCCTGATTGCCGCCGGCAACAGCGGCAACCACGCTCTGGAGGTGCCGGTACGAGAATTGCTCGCGGATCCGGATCCGGTAGTCGCTGAAGCCGCCGAATGGGCGCTGGGGCGGCTTAGAGGAGCGCCTTGAGCGGCGTGCTCGGGTCGGCCAGCAGCTCCGGCTCGACCGTCGCCTTTGCTTCGATGAGCTTGCGACCGCCAACATAGTCCTTGGTCGCGTTGACGCAGTCGAGGGCGATCACCTGGCCGTCCTTCAGGTAAATCACCGAGAAGCTGCGGTTCGAGGGATCGCCGCGAAGTACGGCAGCATCATGACGCAAGTTGAGACCAACGGTCTGGAGCCTGAGGTCGTACTGGTTCGACCAGAACCACGGCATCGCCTCGTAAGCCTGGGGATCGCCGCAGATCGCGCGTGCGGCGGTATTGGCCATGTCGTTGGCGTTCTGGACGCTCTCAAGGCGCAGGACCGCACCGTTGGCCCAGATGTTGGCATGCGCTGCGCAATCGCCGATCGCGTAGATGTCCGGAAGACTGGTGCGGCAGTACTCGTCGACATCGACGCCGTTCGCGCCGGCCGCGCCCGCCGCCATGAGCGGGCCCACGGACGGGACGATGCCGATGCCGACGACGACCATCTCGCACGGCAGCACTTCGCCGCCAACCAGCCGTACGCCGGTGACTCTGTCGCCGTCCCCCTCGATCGCGTCGATCTCTGTCTCGAGGCGGAGGTCTACGCCGCGGGCCCGGTGCTCCGCCTGATAAAATGCCGCCAATTCTTCCCCTGCGACGCGGGAGAGGAGCCGGTTCTCTTTCTCGAGGAGCGTCACCTCGCAGCCGCGCTTGCGCAAGGCCGCGGCAGCCTCCAGCCCGATGTAGCCGCCGCCGACGACCACGGCCTGCCGCGCGTCGGCGGCGAGCTCGGCGCGGAGCCGATCGGCATCGGCCTTGTCGCGCACGGCGTGGATACCGCCGAGCTGGGCACCCGGGCATGACAAACGGCGCGGGTCGCCCCCGGCCGCCCAGATCAGCGTGCCGTAGCCGATCGTTTCGCCGCCGGTGACGCTAACCTGCTTTGCAGCCGGATCGACTTTGGCGACGTTAGTCGTGAGCCTCAGATCGATGTTGCGTTCGGTCCAGAACTCTGGTGGTCGGATCAGCATCCTCTCGAACGGTTTGTCGCCGGCGAGGTACTCCTTCGACAGCGGCGGTCGTTCGTAAGGCGGATGGGCATCGCGGCCGATCATCAAGATCGAGCCGGTATGGCCGTGCTGCCGCAAGGCGATGGCCGCCTGCGCGCCGCCATGTCCGGTTCCAACGATGACAATATCGGCGCGATGCTCCATTCTGGTTTCCGTCACCGCTGCAACAGGTTGCGCGCTTGACTGGCGATCTGCGCCAGCATCGGCGGGGTGAGCGGCGCGGCAGCCTGCGCTCGGGCGATCATGCGACGGAACTGATCGATCTCGGCTGCATGTCTCCCCGACCACTGCTCGATCTGCTCGATCGGATCGCCTTTGCCGCGGGCGCCCCTGCCGCGACTGCGGATGAACTCGAAGCGCATACGCTGGAAATCCCGGGCGAGGCCGGCCACGAGCAGGCGCTCCCAAGGATCGGAAGGCACCATGACCGATGCTTTCTGCTGTGCCCAATCCAAGCCCAGCTTCTCACCTAGCGCGCCAAACGCCTGGGTAAGACGCATCGGCGGGGTGCTGGTGTCCTTGGCCAGCCGGGCGAGGCCGATGGCGCCGTCGACGGCGAACAAGCGTGCCACCATGGCCGCCACCGGCTCGGGAGCTCCGATCCCGATCAATTCGGCGGCAATGGCCTGAGCATGACTGCGTGCCTCGTGAGCGAGGAGGTCGTCGACATGGTCGACGAGCTCGGCCACGCCTCCAGCCACATCACCAACGATCTGTGACGGCGACTGGGTGGCGCCACCGGCCCGCAGCAGGTCGGCCATGTGCCCTCGCAGCGCCGAAGCGGCCCGCTCGAACAAGCGGATGCGCGCGAGTTCCGGCATCGCTTCCGTCTCGATCGCGTGCCAAATCGCATCCATCCCGAGCAGTCGGCACGCCCCGACGAACGCCGCGGCCACGCGGTCGAGGCCGGTGCCTTCCTCTTCGGCCAGTTCGAACGGGTGGACCATGCCCATCCGATTGACGATCTTGTTGGCAACGACGGTGGCGACGATCTCGCGGCGCAGGCGGTGCGCGAGAATGCGCTTGCGGAACGGCTCCTGCATCGTCTCGGGAAAATCGCCGAGCAACAGCGGCTCGGTGGTTTCGTCTCCAGCCAGATCGCTGGCTTCGATGGCCGCCTGCAGAGCGAGCTTGGAGCTCGACATCAGCACTGCCAGTTCCGGGCGGGTCAGGCCTCGTCCGTCTGCCGCCCGGCGGGCTAGCACGTCGTTCTCGGCCAGCCCTTCGGTGCGGCGATCGAGGCCGCCGCCTTGCTCGAGCGTCTCGATCAGCCGGAGCTGCGATGCCACGGCGCGCGCGCCGCCCTGCTCGGCGATAGACAGCGCCAGCGCCTGCAGGCGGTTGTCCTCCAGCACCAGGGCGGCGACCTCGTCGGTCATCGCTTCGAGCATCTCGACGCGGCGTGCTTCGGAGAGCTGGCCGGCGCGCTTGGCAGCTTCCAGCGCGATCTTGATGTTGACCTCGTTGTCCGAGCAATCGACGCCGGCCGAATTGTCGATGAAGTCGGCGTTGAGGCGGCCGCCGCCTCCATCGCCGCCGCTCAACGCATATTCGATTCGGCCCGCCTGCGTGACGCCGAGGTTGGCGCCTTCACCAATCACTCGCGCGCGGACTTCGTGGCCGCTGACGCGCAGCGTGTCGTTGGCGGGGTCACCGACTTGCTGATGGCTTTCCTGGCTTCCCTTCACATAAGTGCCGATGCCGCCGAACCAGAGCAGGTCGACCGGCGCCTTCAAGATCGCGTTGATCAGGCTTTCGGGATCGAGCTCCGCCGCGTCGATGCCGAGCACCGTGCGTGCTTCGGGTGAGAGCGGAATGGACTTGAGCGTGCGCGGAAACACGCCGCCGCCTTTTGAGATGAGCTTCTCCGAATAATCGGCCCAGCTCGACCGAGGCAGCTCGAACAGGCGCTGGCGCTCCTTCGAGCTAGCGGCCGGATCAGGGTCGGGATCGATGAACACGTGGCGGTGGTCAAAGGCGGCGACGAGCTTGATCGCGTTCGATTGCAGCATGCCGTTGCCGAACACGTCGCCCGACATGTCACCGCAGCCGACGACGCGGATCGATTCGCGCTGCACGTCAATGCCGAGCTCGAGGAAGTGGCGCCGCACCGAAAGCCACGCTCCCCGGGCGGTAATTCCCATCTCCTTGTGGTCGTAGCCCTTGGAGCCGCCGCTGGCGAACGCGTCGCCGAGCCAGAAGCCGTGCTCCTCTGCAATGGCATTGGCCGTGTCGGAGAAGCTCGCCGTGCCCTTGTCTGCGGCGACCACGAAATACGGATCGTCCCCGTCATGCACCACCACGCCTTGCGGGTGAACGACCTTGTCGCGGACGATGTTGTCGGTGACCGAAAGCAGCGAGCGGATGAAGACCTGGTAGCTTTCCCGGCCTTCCGTCGCCCATGCGTCGCGGTCGTCGGCCGGGTTGGGGAGCTGCTTCGGGTAGAACCCGCCCTTGGCCCCGGCCGGGACGATGACCGCGTTCTTGACCCGCTGGGCCTTCATCAGCCCGAGCACTTCGGTGCGGAAGTCGTCGCGCCGGTC
>CAYTPY010000046.1:0-14471 GCA_964439725.1 uncultured Erythrobacter sp.
CTGGAGGAGCAAGGCATTCCCGCGGGTCCCATCAACACGGTCGAGCAGGCGCTGACCAGTCCGCAGGTGGCCGCGCGCGGCATGATCCTTGACCTTGGCGACGGATTGAAAGGATTGCGCACCCCGATCCGCTTCTCCGACGCCGAGTTGGCGCCGCCGCAGCGTTCACCGCCGCTAAGCGAAGAGTAGCCAAAGCGGAGAACGGGGTAGCGAGGGTCGTCCGAATGGAACGTCGCTTTGCGGAACACGCACAAATGAGAAGGGCCGCCCCGGCAGTTGCCAAAGCGACCCTTCGCATGGTCAGCGGTCGATAAGACCGCTCACGAAGCCTTTATCGGCGAAAGATAGATTACCGATAATGCTCCGCGCGGGTCGTCACCGACCTCCCTGCTGAACCATGAGACATCGGATCACCTCCTTTCGCGCTTGAAAGCCACGCCCGCCGTTTCACTGGGGGCCAGGCACGCGTGCACCGCGGGCCTGTCGCGAATGTGAGTCCACGCGAAGGTTAACGCAAGTCTTGTATTTGATTCTTTCCCCGTCAGAATAGTCGCTTGGTCGCGAAAAAGAGGCCTTTACCGGCAGTCTTCGATGGCGCGCGTCACTTCTGGATAGGCGGGTACGTAAAGCGTCGGCAGGCCTGTGATCTCGACCGCGAAGCGGCCGCGCGAGAACGCCATAGCATCGAGCAGCGGATCGCGTGCCGGGATTCGGGCAACGATCGTGGGCAAAGGGCCGGGGCTGGGGGTCACCGCGACGCCGCGATCCATCGTCTCGGTGCGGATCGACATCTGCGTGGCGCCGGGCGCGGTTCCGGCGCGCACCAACTCGACCACACCGTTGGGACGGTCGCAGCGCAGGACCAGCAATGCTTCGCTCTGCGGCGGGCCGAAGCGGGCAGCGCCAGCATCGTAGAACCAGTCGCCAGGCGTTTGCGGCGCGTCGATCCAGTTGCCGGCGAAAGGCGGCGGTGTGGGGGACGGCGCGGGAGCGGGTCGTGGGCCGGGCGCTGGTGCCGGCGTTGGTGTCGCAGGGGGCGCGGGCGGTGCGGGCACGCAGGCTGCGAGCGCCACGCAGGCGATCAAGGCCGAAACTTGCGTCAGAATGGGGAGGCGATGGCGCATGAAACGGGCTCCTGCGGTGAACCGGCGATCGGGTAAAGCAACAAGCGCTGGCCTGCCGGGTTTCATCGCCGTATCGCGCCCTGCGATGACGGCCAAACGACGGATCGATCAGCTGCTGGTGGAACGCGAGCTAGCCGAAAGCCGCGCTCGCGCGCAAGCGCTGGTCATGGCGGGGTTGGTATTCATCGGCGGAGCACGGATAGACAAACCCGGTCAGCAGGTGCGCAGCGATGCGCAGATCGACGTGCGCGGACGCGATCATCCATGGGTTGGCCGCGGCGGCGTGAAGCTCGCTCACGCGATTGACCATTTCCACCTCGATCCGAGCGGCGCAGTGGCTATGGATATCGGCAGCTCGACCGGCGGCTTTACCGAAGTGCTCCTCGAACATGGCGCGGAACATGTCTTCGCGGTCGATGTGGGAACCAACCAACTCGCCTGGAAGCTGCGACAGGATCCCCGCGTGACGGTACTCGAGCAGACCAATGCGCGCTCCCTCACGGCCGCATCGATAAACCGACCTTGTGATTGGGTGGTATGCGATGCTTCGTTCATCGGTCTGGCGAAAGTGCTCGAGGTGCCGCTCGCGCTGGCGGCGCCGACCTGCACGCTCGTGGCCCTGATCAAGCCGCAGTTCGAAGTGCGCCGCGAGGAAGTTGGCAAAGGCGGTATCGTTCGTGATCCGGATTTGCACGAGCGCGTCTGCGCCGAAGTGCAGGCATGGTTGGAGACCGGCAGCTGGACGGTCCTTGGGATCACCGAAAGCCCGATCACCGGCAGCGAAGGGAACGTGGAATTCCTGGTGGCAGCACAGCGCGGCTGATTGCACCGCGGTCGACCACTCGCTTATAGCCTGAGGCGAATCGGCCTGGAGCTCAGATGAACCGCCTCGCCTCGCCTGCGCAGCTACGCGCCAGCTTCATCCGCTGGGCGCTGTTCCTTGTGCCGGCAGTGACATTGCTAGGCTATCTGTCGGGATCGGTCGGCGGAGAAGCGGCAAACGATCCCTGGTTCGTCGCACTCGACAAGCCCGCGCTGTTCCCGCCTCCAGCCACATTCGGAATTGTCTGGGCCATCCTCTACATCTTGATGGGTTTCGCGGCGGCGATGGTCTGCGCCGCCTGGGGGTCGCGCTACCGGGTCCCGGCGATCCTGGCCTTCGTGCTCCAACTGCTGATCAACCTGGCATGGAGCCCGGTGTTCTTCGGTGAGCACGAGATGACGTTCGCGCTTTATGTGATCCTAGCGCTGGATATTGCCGTCGCCGTCACCATTCTGCTGTTCTGGCGGGTCCGGCGCATAGCTGCTTTGCTTCTGCTGCCATACTTGGCGTGGATACTCTTCGCGACCGTGCTGAATTATCAATTCATCCAGCTCAATCCCGGCGCGGACGGGGCGGAGGACTCTCATGCAGTTCAAAGGATCGAGCTATAGGCTTGCGCCCGTCCGCGGCTGAAGCCACATAGCTGCCATGCAAAGCGAAAACCCTTTGATCGCCGATTTCGTCAAGCTGGCCAACGCGGCTGCAGGCACTTTCGCCGGGATGACCCGCGAGGCCCGTGAAGGCGCGCGTGAGCGGATGAAGGAAGCTCTCGGCGGATTGGACTTCGTCTCGCGGGAGGAGTTCGATGCCGTTAAGGACATGGCGAGCCGCGCGCGGGAAGAGAATGCCAAACTCGAGGCGCGCTTGGCGGCCTTGGAAGCCAAGCTCACCCAATAAGCTGCTCGTTATGTCCGGATGCCGCGTGTAAACCGCGCCGGTGCATCTTCGTGCCCCTGCCGTAGTGATCGCAGCTCGTCCGCATGGCGAGACGGCCGTCGTGGCGCGCATGCTGACGAGGGAGTTCGGATCGGTCGCTGGCTACGTCGCTGGCGGTCGCGGCCGGCAGTTGAGGCCGGTGGTCATCCCCGGCAACCTGGTCGAGTTGCAACTTTCGGCTCGTACCGAAAGCCAGTTGCCATTCGCGAAGCTCGAGTTGCTCGAAAGCCGCGGTCCCTGGATCGCCGAACCGCTCGCGGCCGCGGCGATTACCTGGGCCTGTGCGCTGACTGCAACGGCGCTTCCCGAACGACAGCCCTATCCCACGCTCTATGAGGCGCTGACCGGCCTCCTTGGTGCCGTCTGTCATGCGGCGTCGGCACGCGCTTGGCTCGGCGCGCTGGTCGGATATGAAACGTTGGTCTTGCGTGAGCTTGGTTATGGAGGGGGCGAGGGGCGGGAGCGCGACTTCGATGAAGCTCTCGCTGCGATGGACCGGCTGGGCCAGCCACTCGACCACTACCTGCTTGCCGACCGGAGCGGCGATGTTATGGCCGCGCGCTCTCGACTGCGTGAACTCCTGGGACGGATTGTGACATGAAGATCGCCTGCCTGGCCGGAGACGGCATTGGCCCTGAAATAATGGCCGAAGCGCGCCGCGTGCTGAACGCGTTGGACTTGCCAGAATTGACGGTGTGGGAAGGCGACGTGGGTGGGATCGGCTACAGGCGCCACGGTCATCCGCTTCCATCAGAGACCCTCGAGATGGCCAAAGCTGCTGACGCCGTGCTGTTCGGCGCCGTTGGCGATCCATCGTGCGATGCGCTGGAACGCCATCTGCGCCCGGAGCAGGCCATCCTCGGCTTGCGGCAAGCCCTGGGGCTATTCGCCAACCTCCGACCGGCGACGATGTTCGCGGGTCTCGAGGACCTTTCGGCGTTGCGCCCCGAAGTGGCTGGCGCGATCGACCTGCTGATTGTTCGCGAGTTGAACGGCGACGTTTACTTTGGTGAGAAGGCGATCCGAACGCTTGAGGATGGCCGCCGGCAGGGTTTCGACTTCATGTCGTATGCCGAAGACGAAGTGCGGCGCATCGCTCACATTGCGTTCCGCGCTGCGCAGAGCCGCAAGAAGCGACTGTGCAGCGTGGACAAAGCCAATGTCTTGGAAACCAGCCAGTTATGGCGCGAAGTCGTGATCGAAGTTGCGGCCGAATACCCAGACATCGAGCTTAGTCACATGTATGTGGACAACGCAGCGATGCAGCTAGTACGCAATCCTGGACAATTCGACGTTGTGGTGACCGGCAACTTGTTCGGCGACATCCTGTCCGATCAGGCCAGCATGTGCGTCGGTTCGATCGGGTTGCTCGCCAGCGCTTCTCTCGGCGAAGAGCAGACTGAGTTCGGGACCAAGGGGCTCTACGAACCCATTCACGGCAGTGCGCCGGATATCGCCGGGCAAGGCAAGGCGAACCCGATGGCGATGATCCTCAGCCTCGCGATGATGCTGCGGCACAGTTTCGGGCGCGAGGCCGATGCGGTCCGCGTCGAGAAGGCGGTGGCGCTGGCATTGGCGGATGGAGTTAAGGGCGCCGACTTAGGCGGAACGGCACTGACGCGCGACATTGGTGAGGCGGTGATTGCCCGTCTGTGAGCCAGGTACAAGGCCGCCGCTCGAGTTGGCGGTGGTTCTGCCGACCTACAACGAGGCTCTCAATGTCGCGCCAGTGATCGCGGCGCTTGAAATTGCTCTTGGGCGCACCGGCTGGGAAGCAATTTTCGTCGACGATGATAGCACCGACGGCACTTCGGACGAAGTGCGCAGAATTGCAGAAACAGATCGGCGCATCCGTATTATCCAGCGCTTCGGTCGGCGCGGCTTGGCCAGCGCGGCAATCGAGGGGATATGCGCCACTGCGGCGCCGGTCGTCGCGGTGATGGACGCAGACTTGCAGCATGATCCTGGCCTGCTCCCGCAGATGCTCGCTGCAATCCATCGGGATGAATGCGACGTGGCGGTCGCATCGCGGTTCATGTCAGGGGCGAGCACGGCGGACTGGAACCGGCCGGACCGTGAAAAGGCATCGGCGCTGGCCAACCGCCTCGCCCGACAGGTGACCGGCGTCGCGCTGACGGATCCGATGAGCGGTTTCTTCATGATCCGCAGCGACGCAGTGCGACGCGATGCCGCACGTTTATCGGGGATCGGCTTCAAGATTCTGCTCGACATCCTGGCGACGGCCGACCCGCCTTTGCGCGTGCGCGAATTTCCGTTGCGCTTCGCGGCGCGCGCGCAAGGGGAGAGCAAGCTCGACCGCACGGTGGTGTTCGAGTTCCTGGTCGGGCTCTACGACAAATGGCTGGGGCGCATCGTCCCGACGCGCTATGCGTTGTTTGGCACGATCGGTGCCTTCGGCGTGGTGGTCCATATGGCCGTGCTCGGCCTATTTCTGACCATCTTCGGCGGCCGTTTCGCGGATCAGATCACCGGCTTTGAGGTGGGTCAGACGCTCGCCGCGTTGGTCGCGATGACTTTCAACTTCGTGCTCAATAACGCGCTGACTTACGCCGACCAGCGCCTGCGCGGCACGGCTGCCCTGTTGCGCGGATGGCTCAAGTTCGCGGCCACCTGTTCGGTCGGACTGCTGACCAATGTCGGGGTGGCAACGGTTCTCGTCCGGGCCGGAATCCCCGCTTATGTTGCAGCTCTGGCAGGCGTGGTGGTCGGCTCGGTCTGGAACTACGCATTGTCGAGCCGCTTCGTCTGGGGGCGGTTTCGCTGATTTTCAGCGCCAGCTGTCGAGCCAAGTGTACCGCGTGAACGCTTGGCTGTTTTCCAGCGGCGCGGCCGACAGGATCGGCCAGAAATAGACGAACATCGCGCAAGCCGCCGCGAGCGTGGCTAAAACCAACTTGCGCCAGCCATGCTCCCACAATTCACCGAGCGCCAACGCCAGACCAGCCATCAGAAAGCAGCTCGGTAGCAGATAGTGGTAGTAGAATTGTACCGGCTTAGGCGCCACGATCCACATACCCAGGCTGATCACATATAGGCCCACGACCGCCAAGGCATCACCGCGCTTGCGGGCCAGGCCGGCCCAGGCGCACCACATCATCGCTGGAAGACCAAGCAGCACCGTCAGCGGGTTACCGATCAGCATTACGCCGCGGTGCGCACCGTCGATCGGCTCGTAAAGGTACCAGATCGCTCGCAGGTTCAAGACCCATTCGTACCATACGCTTTGGTAGGTGTGCGGCTCGACCACTCGCTCCTGCAACGACAGCATGCGGTGCTGGAGTTCGAACAAGGCAGAAGGCTCAACTGCCCCTTCTTTGAGAAAGGCGAAGGGCAGAAAGCTGAGGAAATAGACCGCCAGCGGCAGCAGGCCGAGCCAAAGCCCCGCTTCGAGCAGCGACATACCCCGGACAGGGGGGAGCCGCGCGTGGAGCAGGAAGTCCCAGCCAGCTAAACGTACGCGAACCGCGAGGAAGGCGAGACCCGGCAGGACGGCCAACGGTATAGCGTTCCACTTGGTGGCCATCGCTGCGCCAAGTGCCGCACCCGCGATGACCAGGCGCCATCGCGCGGTTTCATTTTCGCGCAAGGCACCGGCGCACATCCACAATGCAATGAGCAGGAAGCCGGCCATAATGCCGTCGAGCATCGCGATGCGCGCATGAACGAGCAACGGGAAGGCGGTCACCAGCAGAACGCCCGTCGCCAGACTGACAAATCGAGAGCCGCTGCCGAACCACATGGCGCGCATGGCTGCAAACAACCCAAGCACGGCAAGAGCGACAGAGAACAGGCGCCACCCCAGTGGTTTATCGCCGAACAGGGCAATGCCGAGGGCCATGAGTTCTTTGCCAAGCGGCGGGTGCTCGGGATTTCCCAGATATGAGAGATCGAGTAGCGCCCGGGCTGCCGGCAGATAGTGAACCTCGTCGAAAAACGGGGTGGACGGCACAGTCAGACGCACTGAGCACAGCGCCAGAAACAAGGCTGTCAGGGCGATCGTCAATCCTATCGGATCACGAGGGTGGGCAGGGCGCATACCGCCCGATAACGAACAGCGGTAGCAGCGCAAGCTGCGCCCATTCTGCTCATCGCCGCAATGGCCTTGAACACATAGTTCTCATGAACGCTTGATCTTAAAGAACTCTCACGCTGTCGCGCGTATCGTCTGGCGTATTGCAGAACCCACACACCTGGTTTAGGCGCGATTTTGAGGGCGAAGGTATCGTGCTTCAGATGGGCGATGCCATCGGGTACAGGGAGATGAAGATAATGATTAAGAAGTTGATGACCTCTGCTGCGGCTGCGACGCTTGTCGCGGCGCCTATAGCAGCGCAAGCCGCGCCCGTTCGAGCGCCGTCTCCGACAACTGACGAAGAGCGTCTGGCCGGGGGCCTTCTTCTGCCTGCGCTTATTGCCTTGGCCGTGGCAATCGGCATCTACCTCATCGTTGATGATGGCGATGACGACGACTTGCCGGTCAGCCCGTAGTCGCCGGACTGAGCGTTGTTTCGATGAAGCGGGGCCTAAGGTCCCGCTTTTTCATTTGCGCGCCGCGCCATTGCGCTCCTAGACGGCGCGCATCATGAAGAAGACTGCAGGCACAGACCGCACGATCACCTCACGCTGGCGTCCGCAAACCCGCGCGGTACGTGCCGGCACATGGCGCTCGGAGCATGGCGAAACCAGCGAAGCCCTCTTCCTGAACTCCGGCTACACGTACGAGAACGCGGCCAGCGTGGCCGCACGTTTTGCCGGCGAAGAAGCGGGGATGACTTACTCCCGCTTGCAGAACCCGACAGTCGCAATGCTGGAAGAGCGGATCGCGGCGATGGAAGGGGCGGAAGCCTGCCGGGTACAGGCCAGCGGCATGGCGGCAATGACCACGGCACTGCTGTGCCAGTTGCAGACCGGCGATCACGTCGTGGCTGGCCGCGCAGCGTTTGGATCATGCCGATGGCTGGTCGACAATCTGCTACCGAAGTTCGGCATCGAGACCACTGTCATCGATGCCCGAGATAACGCGGCGTGGGAAGCGGCGGTGCGGCCGAACACGAAAGCGTTCTTCTTCGAAACCCCCGCTAACCCCACGATGGATATCGTCGATCTGGAGTTTGTCTGTAGCTTCGCCAAGTCGCGGGGCATCACGAGCGTGGTGGATAACGCTTTTGCGACGTCCGCCCTGCAACGACCGATGGAGTTCGGCGCAGACGTGGTGGCCTATTCAGCCACTAAGCTGATGGATGGTCAGGGGCGTGTGCTGGCCGGCGCCGTTTGTGCTAGCCAGGACTGGATCGATAACGTGCTGCTGCCCTTCCAGCGCAACACCGGGCCGAACCTATCGCCGTTCAACGCGTGGGTGGTACTCAAGGGGCTAGAGACGCTCAGCCTCCGTGCCCACAAGCAGAGCCAAAATGCACTTGAGGTCGGGCGCTCTCTCGAAGGCCGCGTGCATCGGATGCTTCATCCGGGGCTGGAGAGCTTCTCGCAGCATAATCTGGCTGTCCGCCAAATGGATGCATGCGGACCAATCTTCAGCGTGGTCTTGGACGGCGGAAGAGCAAAAGCGCATGCCGTACTCGATGCCTTGGAGCTTATCGACATCTCGAACAACATTGGCGACTCCAAGTCTCTTGCCTGTCATCCAGCCAGTTCCACCCATGCGAACATGGGAGCGGAGGCGCGCGAGGAGATGGGCGTCGCGGAGGGCATGCTTCGCTTCAATATTGGCCTCGAGGATTCGGCCGATCTGATCGAAGATCTTGATCAGGCGTTCTCGCGTGCGGGCCTTTAGAACCGTCACAGCTCGCCGCATCGCCTTTGCTCCGCTGGAAGGAAGGGGTTAGGCTGAGCCACATGCAAGATGTTCTCTCCAGCCTTTTTCAGCACGCGGCGATGACAGCCGGCATCACTGTGCGGGTGGCGGTGAACTTCATGCCGGACCAGTCGCGAACCGATGCGAAGCGTTGGTTCTGGGTCTATCATATTCGTATCGAGAACCGCCGCGAGGACACCGTCCAGCTTCGCACCCGTCATTGGCGGATCACCGACGCGCGCGGTCTGGTAAGCTTGGTCGACGGCGATGGCGTGGTAGGCGAGACCCCGGTTCTCGCGCCTGGACAGACACATGACTACGTCTCGGGTTGCGAGCTCATGACCAACATGGGGTCGATGGAAGGTCACTATACGTTCGTGGACGAAGGCGGAGAGCCCTTCGATGTGGCAATTCCATTCTTTCCGCTGGCCGCCCCGGCCATCGCTCAACGCTGAGGGCGTGGCCGAACGCTTACGCCGGCTCCGGCGCCCGCTGCGCGATCGCCTCAGCTGCCTTGCCGGACACTTCCGCAAGATGATCGAAACGCGCTTCGAAGGTAGCCAGTCCCTGGCTCAGCGAGCGAAGGTCAGCCTGAAAGGAGGGGAGTTCGGCCTCGGGCACTTCGGCTTCCAAGGTATCCCACCGAGACCATCCCTCGCGCGGCGCCATTCCAAGCATCCGTGCCCGCAGGCCGGGCAGCGCTGATGTCAGGCGCGAGGTAGCCGTGCCGGGGCAATGGACCGTCACATGGGCAATCGGTTCAAGCAAGTAGGGGCGGGCGGCAGCCAGGGCTTCGCTCATCGCGATGCGACCTGCAGTCCTGAAGGCGAGCTCCGAACTGTCGACACTGTGATAGGAGCCATCGACGAGCGACACCATCACGTCCACTACTGGGCAGCCGAGTGGTCCCTTTCGCATCGCGTCCTTAATCCCCGCCTCTACGGCCGGGATGTATTGTCGGGGGATCACTCCCCCGGTGATCTTGTCCGCGAATTCGAACCCCGAGCCGCGCGGCAACGGTCGGACCTCGATGACCACGTCACCATACTGCCCATGCCCTCCGGACTGCTTCTTGTGCCTGCCGCGTTGGGTCACGGTATTGCGGATCGATTCCCGCACCGCAACGGACGGAGGGCGAGCCGTGACATCCAGTCCGTAGCGCCGTTTCAGCCGGGCAAGCGCCAGCGCGAGGTGCTCGTCGTTCATCCCCTTGAGCAGTGTCTCGCGAGTCGCTTCATCGGTTTCCCAGGTGAGCCCGCGATCTTCCTCAACAAGCTTGTTGAGTGCGGGTGAAAGGCGCACCTCGTCCTTATGATCCTTGACGGCGATGGCGAGAGCCGACTTGGCCTTGCGAGGAGCAGGGCTCACGCGCGTTGGGGGAATGGCGCCGATGCCCAGCCTCTGCCCAGCTTGGATGCCATCGGTTTTGGCGATGCCGATCACGTCGCCCGCCGTGGCCTGTTTAAGGCGTGTCGTGACCGAGCCCTGCACAGCAAAGAGCGCTCCGGCACGATGGATCTGCCCGTCGAACGTCTTGAGTTCCGCTCCTTCGGCTAAAAAGGTTCCGAACACCCTTCCGAGCGCCAGCCGACCCACGGATGTGTCGTTGACGATCTTGAACACTTCCAGCGCGGGTCCGGCGATCCCGAGCCGCTGCGCAGTTCGAGACGGGGGCGGCGTGTCATGGCGTAGCGCTTTCAGCAAGCGACGTATGCCGAAGCCGTTTATAGCGGAGCCGAGCATGACTGGCACAATCAGCCCTTCCGCCGTTTCCCGTCGCAAGTCATCGCAGACCGTGGGAAGGTCTGGCTCTTCGTCGTTGAGCAACTGTTCGAGCAGGGTGTCGTCGTGGTCGGCGAGCTGCTCCAGCATATGAAAGCGGGCAGCGCGCTCCCGCTCCCGGAGGTGTTCGGGAAGCAGAACGGGCTCCGATGCCTCGCCCGGACGAAACTTGAACGCTCGATCCAGTGCCAAGTCGATGTAACCCACCGCTCGCTCGCCCTCGCTGATCGGCATCTGCCGATCGATCACGGGCGCGACACTGAGCTGAGTTAGAGCTTCGGCCAGACCGTCCATAGGCTCATGTGCCTTGTCGATCTTGTTGACGAAGACGATGTGCGGAACGTCGCGCGCTTCCAGTTCGCGCAGGATCGGTTCTGCCAGGACGACCCGTTCGGCATCGGGGGTGATCACCACTAGCGCGAGATCCGCAATCTCCAGCGCACAGTCCGTCTCCGCCACGAACCCCCCGGCTCCGGGACAATCGAGAAGAACATAGTCATCACCGCCCCAGGAAAAGCTGGCCAAGTTCAGTTCGGTCGAAGCGCCCCGCGAACGCGCCTCCGGGCTGGCATCACCGACAGTATTCCCTTGGTCGACTGACCCGGCGCGCGAGATCGCGCCGGCCATATGGAGCAAGGCTTCGACAAGGCTGGTTTTACCTGCTCCGGCCGGCCCGACGAGCGCGATCGATCTCGCGCCGTTACCGATGGCCTCCATGTTGCTCTCCTCGGTCGCTCCCGTCCGGGAAGTCCAAGGTAATCCCGACCTGAGGATGACCGAAGAGACCAAAAAGGCAAGATTCGTTTGGACCGCAACAGGGCCAGCGGCGCGGTGGCTCGACACCAATATTGCCGCGGCCGTCCGGCCCCTCTACACGCCACCTCGACATGAAGCGCACGCACCTGCCTCTCAATGCCTTGCGCGTTTTCGACGCGGCCGCCCGGCACCTGTCGTTTACGCGCGCTGCCGACGAACTGGCGGTCACCCCCGCGGCCGTGGGGCAGCAGATCCGTGCGCTTGAGGATGTCCTGGGCGTGGTCCTGTTCCGCCGCACCAGCAAAGGCCTGGAGCTAACTGACGAGGCTGAAGCCGGATTGGAGCCCCTGCGCGAAGGCTTCCTGCGGTTTGAGGAATCCGTCCAGGCCATGCAGGCGGGGCAATCGAGTCACTTTTACACAATCGCAGCTCCGCGAGAGTTTTATGCGCAATGGTTGGCACAACGACTGGCCGAGTTCCGGCGCAACAACCCGGAAGTCCGCTATCAACTCATCGGCGGCGACGAAGTGGATTTCACTGAAGCCAATCTCGACGTTGCAATCCGCCTCGTCGAAGGGCCTGGCGATCTAGAAGGCGTGCAACTGGCACCCGCGCAGCGGGTGGTGGTGGCTGCGTCGGATGCTCCCGATGCGTGGATAGATTGGTCGGGAGCTCCCGCACCTGAAGGCGCTGAACCGGCGATCCACGCCGGGAATGCCGGCCAAGCCTTGGCCAGCGCGCTCGCCGGGCTGGGTAGAGTGATGTTGCCGCTGCTGCTTTGCGAGGAGGCGATAGAGAGCGGACGGCTTCAGGTCCTCGAAGGCCCGGAGGAAGGCCGTCGTGCATACTGGCTGGTGGCTCCCCGCCCGCAATGGCGCCAGAAGAAAGTCAGAACCCTGGTAGAGCATCTGACCCGGGGGTGATGTGCCTAACCTTGTACTGTCACCGCTCGCTCTGGATTCTGCCGCTCTTGACAGTCAGGCGAAGTAATACGCCGTCATCATCGCCCCGAGAGCGAAGGCGAACGCTGCCAGCATCATGCCCGCAATTCGCCGCATGTAAACTGCAGGGTCGCTTGGGGAAGCTGTAACGGTGCCGCGGAATGCAAAGGTTAGGCCCACAATCACCAGCAAGGCGCAGACCAAATCGAGCAGAACGATTGTCATAGCCTATCTGTAGTTGAGAGGGCGCGCCGTACCATCATCAATGATGTCGAGTGAAAGGCCGACGGATGGATGATATCGTCAAGGAACCGCCACAAGCTGCGGGTGGTTGACGCAGCTAGGACTTGTGTGGGAGCCGGCATGTCGTTCACCTCGCTGAGAGTTGGCTCCCTCCTCGTTTCTGGCCTGCTCCTGCTGACGATAGGTTGCAGAGATGCCGCTGACGGCAACGGTGCGACCGCGGTTGCCTCTGGTGTCGAGCCCCTAGGGGAACAAACGCTCGCGCCTTTGGTCCGCGATAGCGCGCCAGCAGTAGTCAACATCGCCGTTGTTCAACCGGCACCTGCCGACCAAAATCCGCTGCTGCGAGATCCGTTCTTTCGTCGCCAATTCGGCGTTCCCGATACTGCCTTGAATCCCGTTCTTGCTGCCGGCTCGGGTGTCATCGTCGACGGTGCCGAAGGCATCGTGCTCACCAATCACCACGTGGTCGCGGGGGCGCGGCTGATCGAAGTGTCGCTCCCTGACCGCCGCCGGTTCGAAGCTGAGCTCATTGGCAGCGATCCGGCGACCGACATAGCCGTGCTGCGGATTCGCGGGTCAGACCTGCCGGAACTCAGGCTAGGGGATTCCGACCGGCTCCAGGTCGGAGACTACGTCGTGGCCATCGGCAATCCGTTCCAACTAGGGCAAACGGTTACCGCAGGAATCGTAAGCGCGCTCGGGCGAGGCCTCAGTGCTGACGGCTACGAAAGCTACATTCAGACTGATGCGCCTATCAACCCGGGAAACTCCGGCGGACCGCTGATCGCGATGGACGGCAGCGTCATCGGCATCAACAGCGCTATCTTTGGGCCGGGCGCAAATGTCGGAATTGGATTCGCTGTACCGTCCACTACGGCTCGGTTCGTGATGGAACAACTTCTCGAGCATGGCGAAGTGCGTAGAGGCCGGATCGGGGTGGTCGTCACTGAGACCCTCCCACCACCCGGCGGGGCCACCCCGCCTGCCGAAGGAGCATTGATCACCCAAGTCGCCGCGGGTTCTTCCGCCGCAAACGCCGGCTTGCAACAAGGCGATATCGTCCTTGCCGCAGACGGCAAAGGCACTCCCACCGCCGTTGCACTCCGTAATGCAATCGGCCTTACCGAGATCGGCGAGCCAGTCACACTGACAGTGCTCAGGGCCGGCGAACGATCGGAAGTGCGCGTCGAGGTGCAGCCGTAACAGCGCGGTGCTCCCGCTACTTGGTTGACCGAGATGCCGATTCCGCTTAAGGGCGCGCATCCGCTGGGCGGACCCGGTTATCGCTGGGCCATCCTCGGGCAGATAGAGCTGAACATTGCCGGTCACGTCCCGGAGGCCTTCGCGACTGCGCCAAGGCCTTTCTCTGTTGGAGCGCGAGCTCTTGCGGGGCAGCCGCCAAAGTAACCCGGCGCTCGAGCTGGGTGGAGCGTTTCAGGCTCATGCGATCAGCTACCGGCTCGCCGGTGTGCAGCGCATGACCTCAAATTCCTTCACCTTCGCTTCCGTAGCGCCAAGCAACGGTGAAGGTATTCAATGCCGACGATCAACCAGCTGGTCCGTAAGGGCCGCACCTTGCAGAAGGCAAAGAGCAAGGTTCCCGCGATGGAGCAGAACCCGCAGAAGCGCGGCGTCTGCACTCGTGTCTACACCACAACGCCGAAAAAGCCGAACTCCGCGCTTCGCAAGGTCGCTAAGATTCGCCTGACCAACCAGCGTGAAGTCATCGCCTACATTCCGGGCGAAGGGCATAACCTGCAGGAGCACTCCGTGGTGCTGATCCGCGGCGGCAAGGTGCGCGACCTTCCGGGCGTGCGTTATCACGTGCTGCGCGGCGTCCTGGACACGCAGGGCGTCAAGGACCGCAAGCAGAGCCGCTCGAAGTACGGTGCCAAGCGGCCGAAGTAAGCCGTTAGCTGGTTTTTAGGCCGCGCGCCCCGAGGGCATGCTGCGGCTCAAGATAAGGAATTGTCCGATGTCACGTCGTCGTCGTCCCGAGAAGCGGGAAATCCTGCCCGATCCCAAGTTCG